>NZ_JBFSUD010000059.1:0-29515 GCF_041467175.1 Vibrio sp. 10N.247.310.24 | reverse complement strand
CCACAACGGTATGCTAAGAACAAAAATGCCGTTCACTCTTAAGTGAACGGCATTAGAGCCTCAGGGCTCCCTTTGTCGTCTTTGTGATCACTTACTTACTGTGATTGTTATTAGTTTAATTTGTAAAACACCGTTGATAGTGGTGGCAAACGCAGCTCAATCGACGTATCCAAACCTTCGCTTGCTATTGATTCAACCTGAGCAACCTGCTTCACTTCAAAACCGCTGCCTGCGTAATCAGCCGAGTCAGTATTCAGCAATAGCGAGTACTGGCCTTGGGCTGGAACACCTAAGCGGAAACGCTCATGAGGAACGGGCGTAAAGTTAGAAACAACCAATACTCGTTCACCCAACTCACTAATACGTTCATGAGCTAAGATACTTGCTTCAGCAGAATCTTGTAGACGCCATTCAAAACCTTTCGGGTCGAAATCAAGATCGTGCATTGCCGCCTCAGAGCGGTATAGATTGTTCAAATCTTTCGTTAAGCGTTGAACACCTTGATGGCGTTCATATTCCAACAAGAACCACTGCAGTTGATCATCATGATTCCATTCAGCCGTTTGACCGAATTCAGCGCCCATGAAGTTCAGCTTTTTACCCGGTTGTGCATACATGTAACCCATGTAAGCGCGTAGGTTAGCCGTTTGCTGCCACTCATCACCCGGCATCTTGTTGTGGATAGAGCCTTTACCGTAAACCACCTCATCGTGAGACAGAGACAATACGTAGTTTTCGCTGTGAGCATAAACCAACGGGAAGGTAATCGTATCGTGGTGATATTTACGGTTGATTGGATCTTCTTGAATGTAAGACAAGCTATCGTGCATCCAACCCATGTTCCACTTAAAACCGAAGCCTAAACCGCCCATAAAGGTTGGTGCTGAAACACCCGGGAAAGCCGTCGATTCTTCAGCAATTGTCATCGCATTCGGGAAGTGTTTGTACACTTCTTCGTTCATCCACTTAAGGGTCGCGATGGCGTCGTAATTTTCATTGCCGCCGTCTACATTCGGAATCCATTGATCATGGCTACGCGAGTAATCGAGGTACAACATCGAAGCAACAGCATCAACACGAATGCCATCGATATGGAATTGTTCGAACCAGTACAATGCATTTGCTACTAAGAAGCGACGAACATGCTCTTTACCTAAGTCGTAAATGTACGAGTTCCAATCTTGGTGCCAACCACGGCGTGGATCTGGATCATGGAACAAAGGCGTTCCATCAAAGTTAGCTAAGCCGTGATCATCACTTGGAAAGTGTGCAGGAACCCAGTCCAGAACAACACCTAAACCGGCTTGGTGACATTGGTCGACGAAGAATTTGAAATCATCTGGAGAACCAAAACGACTTGTTGGCGCAAACAAGCCTATTGGCTGATAACCCCAAGAGCCGTAAAACGGGTGCTCTGAAACCGGCATCAACTCTACGTGTGTGTAACCGAGATCCGTTAGATATGGGATTAGCTCTGCCGCTAGCTCACGGTAGTTTAGGAATTCACCTTCAGCATTGCGCTTCCAAGAGCCGGCATGCAATTCATAGAATGAAAGGGCTTCTTTGCGCTTTTGCGTCACTGGGCGATTCTGCCATTGAGAATCTTGCCACTGGTAGCGAGCGTGATCGTAAGTCACAGATGAAAATGATGGGTACTGCTCAGAGTAGAAACCCCATGGGTCAGCTTTATGTGGCAAGCCTTCGCCATCAGGCCCTTTTAATTCAAACTTGTATTGTGCGCCTTCTTCCAGATCAGGAATAAATAAGCCCCACATACCATAATCTAGACGCTGCATTGGGTGGCGACGACCATCCCAAGCGTTGAAGTTACCCACCAAGCTAGCCGCTGTTGCATGCGGTGCGTACACCAAGAAACGCGTGCCTGAAATCGTCTGTCCATCACGCTCTAGCGTAATAAACTGAGCTCCCATGTGATGATACATATCTTTAGGTGTATGAAGATCCTCATAACTCGCGTACAGATCATGGTATTGGTATGGATCATCGATGATCTGCTCTACTCCATTCCAATCAACCGCAAGCTTGTAGTGAGTAAAACGTAAGTCTCTTTCTTGCTTAAGAATGAAACCACTTTCACCCTCTCGCGCTAACTTAATACGAGGTTCCTTTCCAACAATCAACTCGACTTTATCTGCCCCAGGAATCCACACTCGTAATGAACCTTGTTCAGAAGGTAAGTATGGCCCTAAAAACGCAAATGGATCTGTGAAGCAAGCCTGTGATAGTTGGGTATATATTTGTTTTTGCTTTGAAATCGAACTTAGTTCCAAAACGCTTCTCCCTAACCAAACATCCAAAAAACATAATACAAAAATGCCCGCTATTAGTGCGGGCAATATAACGACGGTTTATTCTACCAGATGAGCATTCAATATTGAGTGACCGAGGTTGTAGTTTCGTACGGCGTAAGCAAAAAACCACCTCTTTTCAAGCCACTCGACTCCATTACTTAGCTGCTTTTTCTCGTACATCAGTTAGCTTAGATGCGATACGATTCACGCCTTCATGAGCGAAGATTTCGTCCAAGTTCATTGATAGTTTACGACGCCAGTTAGGGTACTCATCGACCGTACCAGGGATGTTAACGGGCTTATCCATCTCTAGCCAATCTTCCAACTGAACACTCAGGAGTGTTGAGCCACCAGCCGCAACGTGCAACTGAAGCGCTTCAGCAAGATAAGAATCCATCGGCACTTGACTTGCATCACGCCCAACACCTTCAGGTAGGAAGCCGTGCCATGCCACTGAGTCTAAGATACCTTGCTTGCACTCCAAGCGGTTATCGAACAAAGTTTCTAGCTGTTGTGCGTCTGGGTATAAACCAATCTCTTGACCCATTTTCAAGTCATCACAGTGCCAGAAGCCGCGAAGCGTTGGCATATCGTGAGTACACAGTGCTGCCATCGATTGTGACGCGTAGTGCTTCGGAGAAATAAAACCACCGTCATTTTCTGATGTTTCGAAGAAGAAGACTTTGTAAGAATGCACGCCAGCATCAGCAAGGATGTCTACGATTTCATCCGGTACCGTGCCTAAGTCTTCACCGATAACGCTGCATTGGTAACGGTGAGATTCAAGCGCCAGAATAGACAGCATGTCTTGCACTGGGTAGTAGATGTACGCACCTTTCGTTGCGTTCTCACCCTTTGGAATCCACCACAAACGCAGCAGACCTAAAACATGGTCAATACGCAATGCACCACAGTGCTTCATGTTGGCACGAAGTAGTTTGATGTAAGCGTCGTAGCCGGTTTCTTGAAGTACTTCTGGGTTTAGTGGCGGTAAGCCCCAGTTTTGGCCTAGAGGACCAAGAATATCCGGTGGAGCACCAATGCTCGCATCCATCACTAGGTTGCCTTCATCAGCCCATGTCTCGCTGCCTGAATCTGCAACGCCTACCGCTAAGTCACGGTACAGTCCAACCGCCATGCCTTTCTCTTCAGCAAGAGACTGTGCATCGTTGATTTGGCAATCGGCTAACCATTGTAGGTACATATAGAGATGCACTTGATCTAGGTTATCTTTGATGTATTTCTGGGTCGCAGGGCTTTCAAATGTACGGAATTTCTCTGGGAATACAGGCCAGCCCCACATACCTGAATCTTCAGCATGCAGTTCACCGTGCAGAGCATCAAACGCGGCTTGATGCATCAGGCTTTCACCGCCCTCTTCAACGAACGCTAAGAACGCTTGTGCGCGGTCGCTGTTTTTGTCTAGATGACGAGTCTTAAATTCTGCGAATAGCAGAGGTAAGATGCTCATCTTCAGCTCAGACACTTCAGTGTAATTCACCCAGTGCGCTTCACGAGCTTTCTGTAGGCGCTGCTGGAACTCGGCGCTGCCTACCGTTTGTTGCGCTTCCGCGCTTAATGCGAACTCAGGAACTGAACTCACATCAATGTATAAGACGTTCAACCAACGACGTGAAGACGGGCTGTATGGGCTAGCACCTTCCGGGTTCGCAGGGAACAGTGAGTGAATTGGGTTTAGACCAACAAAGTCACCACCGCGAGACGCGATATCCGAAACAAGCTGTTTTAGGTCACCGAAATCACCAATACCCCAGTTGTGCAGAGTTCTTAGCGTGTACAGTTGAACACTTGGTCCCCAAAGCTTTTTGCCTTGCTCAATGGGTGACTGCTTGAAGCACGCTTTTGGCGTAATAATCAACGTCATCTCGTAAGGTTTCTTACGGCGCTTACGACTCACAATGAGCTTGTGATAACCCCATGCCAAATCACTTGGCAATGCAAACACTAAAGGGCCACCCTCGGCACGCTCGTCACGAACGACTTGAGATTGAAGATAGCCTTCAAGTACCTCTCCTTGCTCGGTTTCTAAGCGCCAGCTGAACTCACTTTCACGAGCACTCACACCCAGATTGAGTGTCACTTCTACTGGCTCACCGTCACGCAAGACAAGAACCGGGTCTAGTACATCTTTTCTGTGCTTTCTTTCTGCAGATTTAAGCAGTGCATCATCGCTGCTTGTATCGTAGCCCAATGAAGCCAATAGAGACGTAATCGTCTCTTCTGATACTTGTGCTTCATCGCCCCACGCACTAACGTAACTATCGGCAATATTTGCCATTTCTGCGACTTGTTTTAATACGGTCTGTTCTTTCATCGCTCTCTCCGAAAACGTTCTGACGCTTTCAATTTTTGTAGGGTTGTCTATTTAATTTTTACTAATCAATTAGCTTGTGACAATCAGTTTGTAAGCATTGCTATCTGAATAAGCCGTCTATTTGCTCACAAGCTAATTGAGCCAAGGCAGAAACTGCCTTGGCTACTTTGCAACTATTAACGGTTAACCGCTTCAAGTTTCCAGATGTTGTTCACGTAGTCGCGAATTGAGCGGTCTGATGTGAACTTACCAACCAATGCCGTGTTAAGAATCGCTTTCTTAGCCCAGCCTGCTTGGTCTTTGTATTGCGTACCCATGTCTTCGTGCGCTTTCACATAAGATGCGAAGTCAGCAAGACATAGGTAAGGGTCACCACCGTCTAGTAGGCTATCAAACGTTGCACGTAGAAGACCTGGTTGACCTGGAGTGAACTCATCGCCAGTCAGTAGATCTAGAGATGCTTTCAATAGTGGGTCTGCATTGTAGTAATCGTATGGGTTGTAACCCTGAGCTTTCAGTGCAACAACACCGTCAACTTCTAGGCCGAAGATGTAGATGTTTTCATCACCAACTTCTTCACGAATCTCAACGTTTGCACCATCCATCGTACCGATAGTTAGAGCGCCGTTTAGAGCCATCTTCATGTTGCCCGTACCTGAAGCTTCTTTACCAGCTAATGAGATTTGCTGAGAAACGTCTGCTGCAGGGATGATGATTTCAGCCATGCTTACACGGTAGTCAGGGATGAATACCACTTTAAGCTTGTTACCGATGCGAGGATCGTTGTTGATCTTCTCTGCAATCTTGTTAACCGCGAAGATGATTTCTTTTGCTAGGTGGTAACCCGGTGCTGCTTTCGCTGCGAAGAAACATACGCGTGGCTCACACTCGAAACCAGGTTCGTTAAGAATACGGTGGTACAGAGACAGAATGTGTAGCAAATCTAGGTGCTGACGCTTGTATTCGTGCAGACGCTTAATTTGAACGTCGAAGATAGCGTTAGTATCTAGCTCGATACCCATATTCTCTTGAACCCAATCCGCAAGACGCTGTTTGTTTTCTTTCTTAACAGCCATAAATTCTTTTTGGAATTTCGCGTCTGTTGCAAACTTAGCGATGCCTTCTAGCTGCTCAAGTTTTGCTGGCCACTCAGAGCCAATCTTACCTGTGATTAGATTAGATAGACCTGGGTTACAGAACTTCAACCAACGACGTGGCGTGATGCCGTTCGTTACGTTAGTCAGTTTACCTGGGAAGATTTCGTTGAACTCTGGGAACAAGTCTTTCTTAACAAGTTGAGAGTGAAGTGCCGCTACACCATTTACTTTGTAAGAACCAATCACACATAGGTTTGCCATGCGAACCATGCGGTGGAAACCTTCTTGGATGATAGAAAGCTTCGCTTGTTTCTCACCGTCACCAGGCCACATCTTGCGAACTTCTTGCATGAAGCGGTGGTTGATTTCAAAAATGATTTCCATGTGACGTGGAAGAAGACGGTTGATCAGCGATTCAGACCAAGTCTCTAGCGCTTCTGGAAGTAGTGTGTGGTTCGTGTAAGCGAACGTATGTGCACTGATTTCCCATGCTTGATCCCAAGATAGACCTTTCTCGTCGATTAGGATGCGCATTAGCTCAGGAATCGCAATCGTTGGGTGCGTATCGTTCAGCTGAATCGTTTCTTGCTTAGGCAGATCTTCTAGAGAGAAACCTGCGGCTTCGTGGCGGCGTAGAATATCGCGAACTGACGCTGCTGAGTGGAAGTACTGCTGCATTAGACGCAGTGTCTTACCTTTCTCGTGGTTGTCGTTCGGGTAAAGTACTTTAGTGATGTTACCTGCATCGATTAGCGAGTGTTGCGCTTCGAAGTAATCACCGTTGTTAAAGCTTGCTAGTGAGAATGGTGCAATTGCCTGACATTCCCAAAGACGCAATGGATAAACCGTGTTTGACTCGTAACCTACGATAGGTAGATCCCAAGGCATTGCTTTTACTTCCATACCTGGAACCCAAGTACGAACTTCTTTACCGTCGATGAATTCAACTTCTACATGACCGTAAAAACCAATGTGTTGTGCTAGCTCTGGACGAGCGACTTCCCATGGGTAACCTTCAACACCACGCCATGCGTCTGGTGCTTCTTGTTGACGACCATCTTGGAAAGACTGTTTGAATAGGCCGTATTCGTAGTGAAGACCGTAGCCTACTGTTGGGTACTCTTGTGCAGCACAAGAATCCATAAAACAAGCAGCAAGACGACCAAGACCACCATTACCTAGCGATGGGTCGCGTTCTTCTTCTAGAAGGTCAGTTAGGTTTTGGCCTAGCTCTTCCATTGCATGAGTAATCTGTTCGTACAGCCCCATGCTGATCAGGTTGTTACCTGTTAGACGACCAATCAAAAACTCTAATGAAAGGTAGTTAACGCTCTTCGCGTTTTTGATTTTTTCATCATTTTCAGTTTCTAGCAGGTCAAATGTTGTCAATTCTGCTAGCGCACGCCCCATCGCTAGGTACCATGCGCGGCTATCTGCGTTTTCAATCGTTGTTGCGTAAGTTGCAGATAAATGCTTTTTAACGCTTTCTTGGAACGACACTTTATCGAAAGTTTTTTGCTGAGTTGGTTTCATTTCAGAAATCTCGCTTTTAATAGTTCTAATTCATCTGTGACATATCGTGCATGGTCACCATTAACTAAACATCCTCCCGTTAATACGACTAACTAGGAGTAGATGAGAGGGCGTAGGGGGCGTACCGATGTAAGGTTAGTGATCTGACTCTCATGTTCTAACTTCGAACAAAAAGTTGGAGTGACTAAGATCACAAGCTCCCGTTCGATAACTTAACGTTAATTGATGTGAGTTTTATTTAACCGGAATAAACTGATTAGCAAATCTGAGTTTGAGATCACGAAAT
This sequence comes from Vibrio sp. 10N.247.310.24, assembly GCF_041467175.1. Classification (NCBI taxonomy): domain Bacteria; kingdom Pseudomonadati; phylum Pseudomonadota; class Gammaproteobacteria; order Vibrionales; family Vibrionaceae; genus Vibrio; species Vibrio sp. 10N.247.310.24. The sequence continues at coordinate 21,952 of NZ_JBFSUD010000059.1, read as the reverse complement.
TATTTTCCATATCTCATCTTTTGCATAAATCTCAGTGTAAGACCGAACAAAGTCACATTCACAAACCACCACGCAACGTGAGCAAAGTCTCAAATTAAGGGCGTAGAAAGCCAAAAACATGCAAGACCGCAAGGTTTCTGAGGAGAATCATAGTCGGTGCCATTTTTCTTCACGTAACATAAGCACAGACTTAAGTAATTAGGCAGATGTGATTGGGCAACTCTTTTACGGTTTTAGAATCCCCAAAACATACGCCACGGAATAGGTGAAAAACTTCGACATGTGGATCCCTTCGAAACTGACTCGTCCCGGCCGCTTACATAATGCAATCCTACGACCTAGGGTTCTCGATCTGCTCCAGAACGCAGATTGCTATAAGCTTGTATTGTTCCGTTCTCCTGCGGGCTATGGCAAGACCACCATGGCTGCACAGTGGCTGTTAGATAAGCCGAATGTGGGTTGGTACAGCATCGATGATAGTGACAACGATGCCTTCCGTTTTATCAACTACCTACTCCAATCACTCAATAAAGCGACTCAAAATTCCTGTCCCAATGCCCAAAAACTGGCAGAGAAACGACAGTTTTCATCGCTGCATTCTTTATTGAGCGAAGTATTCGCCGAGATGTCGGACTATCATCATGAATGTTTTCTTGTTTTAGACGACTACCATTTAGTCAACAATGATGACATTCAAGAAGCAATGCGCTTTTTCCTCAAACACATGCCCGACAATCTTACGCTGGTTGTAACCAGTCGTGGTACCCCCCCCCTAGGTACGGCAAACCTTCGCGTTCGAGACTTAATGATCGAATTAGGTAATGACTCGCTGGCTTTTGATACCGAAGAGACGACGCGCTTTTTTAATCAGCGTGTTGCCGATGGTATTGATGACACAACGGCAGACAGTATTTGTACCTATGTAGAGGGTTGGCCTTCTGCACTTCAACTTATTGCGCTGCAAGCCCAACATCAAAAACGCACGCTGGCGCAGTCTGCTGAGTCCTTCTCCCACTTTAATCAAGCCCATCTTTGGGACTACTTGGTTGAAGAGGTTTTCGACCTGTTAGACAAAGAAACTCGACAGTTCTTGATGCAGTGTTCAGTGCTTGACCACTTCAACGACGAACTGGTTTGTGCGCTAACACAGCGTGAAGACGCACTGGGTATGATCGAATCATTAAATCGATTCGGTTTATTCATCTACCCGCTTGAAGGCGAAAAGAACTGGTATCGTTTCCATAACCTGTTTGGTGAATTTTTGGCACATGAGCGTCAAGCTCGAATCCCTCAACAAGAAGCAGAGTTGCACCGAAGTGCCGCGAAGGCGTGGATTAAACAAGACACACCACACCAAGCACTACGCCATGCACAGCGCGCTGAAGACCCAGAACTGATCATTCAAATACTGACAGACCACGGTTGGCCGATGTTCAACCAAGGCGAGCTTTCCTCGTTAGAGATGGCGATCAAGCAACTGACTACGGATCAACTTTACAGCGACCCTAAACTGTCCATGTTACGAGCTTGGCTAGCACAAAGTCAGCACCGCTACGAACAAGTAGGGACATTATTGGAAGAGGCTGAAACACAATATCAAGCTCGAAATATTGAACTCGATACTCAACAACAAGGGCAATACAACGCCCTGCGCGCGCAAGTTGCTATTAACAGCAATGAACCTGAAAAAGCCTTGGAATTGGCAGAGCTTTCGCTAAGTCAGCTGAACACCACCGTTTATCGTAGCCGAATTGTCGCCACGTCTGTTGTTGGTGAAGTCAATCACGTAATGGGCAACTTGAGCCGTGCACTGCCGATGATGCAGCAAACAGAAAAACTTGCACGCCAGTATCAAGTTTACCACCAAGCGCTTTGGGCAATTCTACAACAGAGCGAGATCTTAATTGCACAGGGTTACGTTCAAGCGGCATTCGAGCTGCAAGACAGTGCGTTCAAATTGATCGAAGAACACCAGCTAAAATACGTGCCTCTGCATGAATTCTTACTGCGTGTTAGAGCTCAAATATTCTGGTGTTGGAACCGATTAGATGAAGCGGAAGAGTGCTGTTACAAAGGCTTGGATATCCTTGGTCACCATTCACCAAGTAAGCACCTTCACAGCTATTCAATGCTGGCTCGTATTTCACTGAGTCGCGGTGAAATTGATAAAGCATCTAAGTTTATCGACCAAATTCAGCACCTATTGCGTCAATCGACTTACCACGTGGACTGGACGGCGAACGCTTCTCTTTCTTTGATTCTTTTTTGGCAAGTAAAAGGCAATAAAGAGGCGATACGTGATTGGTTGAATGTGGCTGTTCGACCTGAATCGGCAAGCAACCACTTCTGCCAACTGCAATGGAGAAACATCGTTCGCGCTCACATCATTCTTGAGCAGTATGAAGAAGCGGAAGAAGCGCTGACTTTCCTTAAGAGTGAAGCTCAGCGTTCACATCTGATTACAGACACCAACCGAAACTTGATCGTTGAAGCCGTGTTACGTACACAAATTAACGATGAAGACAGCGCACGCGTGCTACTTGAAGAAGCGCTTCATATGACTAACCAAACCGGTATGGTCGGCAACTTCTTAGTAGACGGCGGGACTATCGGACATATCTTGGATAAGTTGAGTAACAAGCCTGGCTTAGGTGACTTAGAACGCCATCGCGCTCAACAGATCATGAAAGATATCTCGACCACCCAACGCAGCCGCTCGGTTCACTTTGATGAAGACTTTGTCGAAAACTTAGTCAATCACCCAAACATTCCTGAACTTGTGCGCACAAGCCCACTCACCCAGCGTGAATGGCAAGTACTTGGTTTGATCTATTCAGGGTTCAGTAACGAGCAGATCGCTCAAGAACTCGATGTCGCAGGTACCACCATCAAGACTCACATCCGTAACCTTTACCAAAAACTAAACATTGCTAACCGTAAAGAAGCGATCAGCACAGCGGAGAATTTACTGCAGTTGATGGGGTACTAAACGATTCGAGATTGATTCGAGATTGATTCGAGATTGATTCGAGATTGATTCGAGAAAAGCTTAAGCTAGTTGCCTATGGTGACTGGCTTTTTTTTCGTTTGGAGCATGGGGTTAATAGCAGATAGCTGATCATAAAGAGCCAAACGACAGACAAAAAAATAGCCAACCGCAATAATCGCGATTGGCTCTATATATTTGTGAACAAATCATAAGTTCACTAACAACGTCAGTTGGCTAGGTGACCCTCGGCTTAAGAAGGGTCAATGTATATAATGCAGTTAGCGTGCCAACTTTAATTCAGCCATTTTATAAGCCCTGCATCGCATAAAAACCTCTAATTCATGATGCGAATTGCAAAGTGCATTTGCATAATGCAACCAAGATGCAATATCGATAGAAAACAGGTTTCACTGCCGCCGATAATAATAAGACACCAAGCAGTTGTATTTTAAATGTAAGGCAGATGTTCACATCAACGTATTGCCTTACAATTAAAGAGGTAATAAAGCACCTCGCCAAAGGCATATTCATACTTTTTTTACACTAAAGTTTGTATACTGCACAAAATCATCCTCAACTCTATGAAGCAATGAACTACTTAAGTACTTTTTTCAAAGGCATGGCAATGGGCTCAGCAGACGTTGTTCCTGGCGTGTCGGGCGGAACCATCGCATTCATCACTGGTATCTACGATACGCTGCTAGAAAGCATTCGCAGAATTAACCCTAGCGTACTTGGCTTATGGAAACGCGAAGGCTTCAAAGCCGCGTTTAATCACATCAATGGTTTCTTCCTAATTTCACTGTTCGCGGGCGTATTCACGAGCATTACGACATTCGCAAAATTGATTTCTTGGTTATTAGTCACCCACCCTGTTCCACTGTGGTCTTTCTTCTTCGGCCTGATCTTGGTGTCGGTTTTCCATATTCTTAAGCAAGTAGAGAAACGCGATATGATTCGCTTCGTGTTTTTGCTGCTTGGCGTTGCTTTCGCTTATAGCATTACCGTGCTTAAACCGCTGCAAATGGAGCCAACCAGCATCAACGTATTGATTGCGGGTGCGATTGCTATCTGCGCGATGATTTTACCCGGTATCTCAGGAAGCTTCATTCTGCTATTAATTGGTATGTACGGCCCGGTACTTGGTGCCGTTAAAGAGTTTCAGGTCGATGTACTTGCGCTATTCCTTGCGGGCTGTGTGATCGGACTGCTGACTTTCTCACATGTACTGTCTTGGCTATTGCGCTCATTCCGCGACTTCACATTAGTATTCTTGACTGGTTTGATGATCGGTACACTGCCGAAGATTTGGCCGTGGAAAGAAACGATCAGCTGGCGTACAAACTCTAAAGGTGAGCAAGTTCCTCTGATTCAAGAAAACTTGTCACCGTTTGATTTTGAAGCCGTCACTTCTCAACCTTCACAGCTAGTAATGGCTATTGTGATGATGCTTGTAGCGATTGCTCTGGTCCTTGGGTTAGAGAAATTTGCAGAGCGCAACGCTGACTGATCATTCTATCCATTCTCAAGCGTATTCAGAACGGATAGAACTTAGAAAGACTAAGCTCATGAACCTATGACACAGACAAAAGCGAAGCCAATGGCTTCGCTTTTTTAGTTCTACCATACGCACAAAATTACTTTTTGATACAAGCACATATTGAGGGATATGATAACATCGCCGCTCTTATAAAATTAGATGAGAACACGACATGCACTCTGCATTAAAGGTTGCTGCTCTTGGGATCGCTCTCGTGGCAGGCTTTTATGGACCGCAAGCAATTCAGCAATTTGAATCAGCGATGGAGCGAGCCTCTGCTGAGATTAACTTAGATGATTACTGCATGCTTTCCACCACATCGTGTGAGCAAAATACAGTTACGATGACACTTGATCGCGAGACGGCTCAACCTCTGGCTCCCACCAAAATCAAAGTAGTGTGGGAAGGCGCAGCCTCTGACACATTAATGCTGTCGCTTACAGGTTTAGAGATGGAAATGGGCTCGGCACGTTTTCAATTAAAAAACATTGGCAATAATACCTATGAAGGTGATGTAATTTTACCTGTATGTACTTTAGACAAGATGACATGGATCGGTGAGCTCACTGATGGTGTCGATACTGTAAACCCGGCAATAAGGATGGCAAGATGAGTAGAAATTGGTCGTTAGCATTGGTTGTCGCTTTTGTCCTTGGCTTTGGCGTTAAAAGTTATCTTGATGGGCAAAACGAAGCTCAAAAACAACACGCGGCAAAACAACAATTCTCCGCGACAACCCTTTTCGGTAAAGATAACCAGCCAACGGAAATCTTTGACCAAACCGATGACAGAGTTCGTATCGTTTACTTTGGTTTCACACGTTGCCCAGATGTGTGCCCTACTTCCCTAGCAATGTTAGCCGGAGCACTTAACCAGATTTCTGATGAAGCAAAAGCCAAGATTCGCCCGATGTTTGTTTCTCTCGATCCAGAGCGTGATGCCGCTGAAGCCTCATACGAATACGCACAATACTTCCACCCAATGATGGAAGGATTAAGTGGCCCGTTAGATGTGACAACGACTCTGGCTCATAACTACGGCGTTATTTTCAGAAAGACCAAGCTTGAAGGTTCAGAGTTGGAATACACCCTAGACCACAGCTCATATTTTTATTTTTTAAAGCCCGACGGTACCTTGATTACCAAAGTACCGCACACGTTGACGCCAGCGCCAATTGTTGAGGCTATCAACAAGCTGACGCAGTAAAACGTAAAAACAAAGAACTTACTCAATAAAGTTCAAAAAAAGTCAGGTCCCAGACCAAAAACATAAAAATTAAGGACAACAACATGAAGTTAAAAGCACTTGCTCTAGCAGGCTTATTGCTCACTCCTCTTGCTCAAGCGAATAACGATATTATGGTTCATGACGCGTACGCGCGCGCAACCCCGCCTTCAGCAGTGAACAGCGCGGTATTCACGACTCTGATGAACCATAGCGATAAAGATCGCGCTATTGTTTCTGCAACAACATCAGCAGCAGGAAAGGTTGAACTTCATGATGTTATCGTTGATGGCGACGTAATGAAGATGCGTCAAGTTCAAGCGATCACCATCCCTGCAAATGGTAAAGCTGTACTTAAACCGGGCAGCCTACACATCATGTTGTTTGACTTAAAAAGCAGCCTAAAAGAAGGTGAACAAATCAAAATGACACTGACCTTCGCAAACGGTGAAACACAGACCTTTGATGCGCCAGTGAAGAAAGTGATGAGCGGCATGAAAAAGATGAATCACGATCATCATTAATCAGATTCACAATCGATGAAATAATTTAAGCCACGATGACTTCTCGCCATCGTGGCTTTTTGCTAAACTGAGCTCGCTTTTTATTCAAAGCCCGACCACATTTATAACCAAGGAGAATAGAAGATGATTGTAATGAAGACACTAAAACTGGCAGTAAAAGTAGCGCGTTAATTTGTTTGGTTAATCAAACTTCAATACCGATCCACCAACACATCGTCACCCGTGACGACCGCACACTTTTACCCGGTTTACTATTGATCGTATTACCGCGCACCATCGCAGCGGCTATACACTAGCGTCAGAACAAGGCGAAATCGCTCTCCCTATCCATCAAAACCAACCCTCAATGACGGTAGGCGACTGGGTAATCTTGAACTCTGAACTGCAATTCGGCCGTTTATTAGACCGTCAATCACTCTTCAGCCGTAAAGCTGCAGGTAGCCGTGTCGCTGAACAATATATCTCAGCTAACATCGACACGGTTTTTATCGTGGTTTCGTTAAATAACGACTTTAATCTAAGCCGTATTGAACGCTACCTAGCGCTCGCCAATGAAGCACAGGTTGAAGCCGTTATCGTACTCACCAAGAAAGACTTGTGTGATGACTACGAAGACAAAGTACAACAAGTGCAAAGCTTAGATTCTATGCTGATGATCGAAGCGGTGAATAGCCTAGACCAAGACTCAACTCAAGTTTTGTCGCCTTGGTGTAAAACGGGCAAGACTGTGGCTTTAATGGGTTCATCCGGTGTGGGTAAATCTACCTTAGTCAACTCATTACTTGGTGAGGCTGAACAAGCCACAGGTGGCATTCGTGAAGACGATAGCAAAGGCCGACACACAACCACATCACGATCGCTCCACTTGCTAACATCGGGCGGCTTACTGCTCGATACTCCAGGAATGCGAGAGCTACAACTTGCTGACTGCGCTGAAGGCGTGAGTGAAACCTTTTCTGATGTGGAAGAGTTAGCCATGCATTGCCGATTCTCTGATTGTCATCATGAATCAGAACCGGGTTGCAAGATACGCAAGGCGATTGAAAGTGGAGAATTGTCTGAGCGACGATTTGCTAACTATCGAAAGTTATTGCGAGAACAAGCCCGAAATGGCGCCTCGTTAGCGGAACAACGCGCCAGCAATAAGCAGCTTTCCAAGATGTACAAAACCGTACAATCAGAAGGCCGCAATCTTAAAAAAGCGTCTGACTAACGTTTAAGGTTTAAGGTTTAAGGTTAACAGCTATAAGCTGTATTGAAGATAACCTAACTTAAGATAACTTTAAATTAAGACAATGAGCCCCATCGTGTTAATCACGTGGGGCTTTTTGTTTCAATTTGATAATGGTGTGGTTATTTATGCACACAATGTTCTTTCCTATAGCCGTTTACATTTCTACATTTGCAGTGTTTTGAATCTATCAAATGAGAACCAGCAGATTTATAGCTCAATCAAAATACATTTATTTAACATTTAGCTCTAAAAACACCACATAGCGCAAACAATAACCCTAAAAGTAAACTATCCCTAGACACCCTCTTAGATCCCGCTAATATGACCGCCAATTCCGCTAGTGTATAGTTGGATTTGGTACAACTTCATAAAAAGATACATCACTATAATAAATTAACAATTGCAGGTATTTTATGCAAAATCACAACATGCTCGCCCGCATCGCTCGTGGAAATCTCGTTCTACAGATCCTTGCTGGTATTGTTTTCGGTGTCGTTCTCGCCATGGTTTCTCCTTCAGCAGCTCAAGATGCAGGCCTATTAGGTAGCCTGTTTGTTGGTGCTCTGAAAGCTGTTGCCCCAATTTTAGTATTCATTCTTGTTGCAGCTTCTATCGCAAACCAAAAGAAAGGTCAGCACACCCATATGCGTCCAATCATTGTGCTTTACCTGATTGGTACGTTCTCTGCTGCACTGACTGCTGTAGTACTGAGCTTCATGTTCCCAACCACTTTGACACTGGTTGCTGGCGCTGAAGGTGCTAACCCTCCTCAAGGTATTGCAGAAGTTCTTCATACGCTTCTATTCAAGCTTGTAGACAACCCAGTTAGCGCACTAATGAACGCGAACTACATCGGTATTCTAGCTTGGGCAATCGGTCTTGGTCTTGCACTGCACCACGCATCTGCAACAACCAAAGCGGTTTTCGAAGACCTAAGCCACAGTGTTTCACACATTGTTCGCTTCATTATTCGTCTTGCGCCATTCGGTATCTTCGGTCTTGTTTCTGCAACATTCGCAACAACAGGCTTCGATGCACTGGCAAGCTACGGTCAACTTCTAGCAGTACTACTAAGCTCAATGCTGATCATCGCACTTGTAGTTAACCCACTGCTTGTATTTATTAAAACAAAACAAAACCCATACCCACTCGTACTGCAATGTATTCGTGAATCTGGTGTAACGGCATTCTTCACTCGTTCAAGCGCTGCAAACATCCCAGTGAACATGAACCTTTGTAAGAAGCTAAAACTAGACGAAGATACTTACTCTGTATCGATTCCTCTAGGCGCAACGATCAACATGGCAGGCGCAGCAATCACCATCACTGTGTTAACGCTTGCTGCTGTACACACTATGGGTATTGAGATTGATATCTTCACTGCGATTCTACTAAGCCTTGTTGCTGCTGTATCAGCATGTGGCGCATCGGGGGTTGCTGGCGGTTCACTACTGCTTATCCCGCTAGCTTGTGGCCTATTCGGCATCTCAAACGATGTAGCGATGCAGGTTGTAGCGGTTGGTTTCATTATCGGTGTGATTCAAGATTCAGCGGAAACTGCGCTTAACAGCTCAACAGACGTCGTGTTCACTGCGGCTGTATGTAAAGCCGAGCAAAACAAAGAGCAATAAGCCTTTAGCTGCTCTGAACCTAAACAGCTCTAAGCTCTAAAAAGCAAATCGTACATAAACAAAAAGGGAAGCAGATGCTTCCCTTTTTTTGTTTGAGTGCTTTACCCGCCGCAGTCAATAATACCAATCACAGTAAGTAAGTGATCAAAAATAGCGCAGGGAAAAGGCTTGAGAACAAGGCAGCTCTTTTCGACAAGAAGTTTCGATAAGTAGTTATTCTACAATCAAAAATACTAACGCAGTTATCGAGCGTTTTAGCAAGCTAGGGTGACCAGTGATTTACTACGATTGGTATAACACCTACCGTATGAATAACGGATCACCTTAGCGTCAGTTATAACATCGTTGGATTTTTTAAATTGTAGAACTACTCGTTTCAGTCATGTTCAGAATACAGGTAATAACTCATAAACACGGTTTATTAATTGCTCTTCCAGTTAGACTCGACTACCGGTTGGCTAAAGTCCAAAGAACCGCTATTAGAGTTAGCTTGCTTATCTTGTGATGCTCGATTCGCGCTTGCCTTGGCACCATCATGGTTTTCAGCCGCCTGTTGGTGATTGTTGCCATTTAAACCTTGAGCACTTGAAGCTTCGGTATCCAAATCCGCCTTATCGACACCTAACTCATCACCCTCTTCGTCAGAGGCTTCTTTCACTTTCTTATGTACTGGGATATCGCGTTTGTAGAGCTTGTTGAGCGCTTTAACGATAGAGTGCTTGGTGATTGCTTCTTGCGTCAACTTGGTCATTATTGGCTTAGTCAGAGCCTGTAACCCCACAACGGCATCAACACCAAGATCCCCACCAACTTTATCTCTCAAATACCTAGCATCCGCATAGCCAAAATGAGCCGATAAGAATAACCAGATATACGCGATAGCATTGCCGTGCTCACCATGGTCAATCCACGCCTCACCGGCTTTAAACATCGCTTCTGCACAGTTTTTTTCAGCTGCCGTTTCAAACCAGTAAACCGCTTCACGATGATTAGCGACAACACCAACACCGTTCAAATAGCTCATACCCAATTTGATTTTTCCGTCTAGGCTATTCTTTTCAGCCGCTTTTCTGTACCACATGAAAGAGCTTTCTGGAGAATAATCCGGGTTCTCTCTATCTAAGCACCAATCCCCCATGAAAAGCATCGCTTCGGTGTTACCACTAACCGCAGACTCTTCAATATAGGCGCTGCCTTTCGGAAGGTTTTTCTCAACTCCGCGACCAAACACGAGTGCTTTACCCATCTCGAATTTTGCAAGCGGATCGTTATCCAGTGCTGATATCGCTAACTGCCAAAAATTGGCCTTTTCTCTTAAAATTAGGTCTTCTTTGCACTTCATACTCAGACGCACAATGCCGTACATGCCGTTGACATTGTCTAAATGGGCAGCTTTATCGTACCAATACAGAGCTTCCTTAAGATTGACTCGTTCGGCCTCTTTCGCCAAATACAAAATCGACGGCACATGCCCTGTTTCAGCCTTAAATTGACGATCTTTTTGCTCTTGGATACGTGCTTTTTCAATCGCTTTTCGGTAAGCGACAGCGCGAGCTTTACGTTCTTGTTCCAAGCGCTTTTTTCTTAGCGACAAAGAGACCAACCAAACAGCAATCAGTATTAACGAAAGAGCGGTCGCACCAATTGCGATTCCCATTGTACTCATAAAATATTTTATCCTAACTCGGCTAATAGCACCCTACACAGGAAAGCAATCAACCTATAGCGAGCAGTATGTTTGAATGACAGGGAAAAGCGCAGTTATTAAAACGATCCGCCCTAAAATGAATTTTGTTCAGTATCTCAGGAATACATAATGATAAAAAGCCTACGAGTATCTATCCGTCAGCACTCCATTAATGCTGTGATCCCGCTCGCTTTTTATCTATAAGTCTTGGGGCGTTACTTATTCTATCTTATCTATCTTATCTATCTTATCTAGCAGCTTATGGCCTAGACTTTCCAACTAACCTTGCTGCATCTTCTCCCAAATGGTCGGAGAGCCAATATAGTCTTGAACCGTAGTAATGAACTCTTTCACCAATTTGGTCTGCTTACGATGCGGATACACAGCATAAATAGCCGTATCAACCGTCGATATTGCATAATCAGGAAGTAACGTAACCAAGCCCAACTCTTTCATTGAGGCATACAAGTTTGATTGGTCAAGGAAGCCATAACCTAAGCCATCTTTTACGCAAGACACCATGGTGCGAACATCACTCACCTTATAGTTACCGCGAATCGTTAGGCTTTGGAAAGTGTTGCCATGCGGCCCTTCACTGATACGCAGATGATCAACCGTCATATCACCATTGGTATAGATAACCGCAGGTAAGGAGAGCAAATCTTGTGGCGTCTTTGGCTCACCGTGCTCTTTCACAAAGTCGTTCGATGCAACGAGCATGAAGTTACTGTCGGCAATTTTTTTAGCAATCAAGTTGGATTCAACAAGCTTACTGAAGCGAAATGCAATATCAAACTGCCCGGCAATGATGTTGGCGATCTTGTCGTCTAGTGACAGCACAATCTGAACATCCGGATACTTTCTCATGAACTGAGTAATAATAGGTTGCAAGTATTGCTGACCAAAATAGATCGGCGACGTAATTCGTAACACACCTTTGGGCTCAGATTGGTACGAGTCGGCAATGCCTTGGATCTGATTAATAGTATCTTTCAGTACATAGGTTTGCGCGAGAATATCTTCCCCTGCCGACGTCAACGAGAACGAACGCGTAGAACGGTTGAGCAACTGAACACCTAAATCTTGTTCAAGCTTTTTTATCTGTTTAGAGAGTGATGAGTTGTCCATATCGTGTAAAGTTGCCGCTTTGGTAAACGACCCTTGTTGAACCACATCTAAGAACAACAACAACTGGTTAGTATTTGGCACTGCGCCTCTCCTGAAATAAAACTCGACTAACGTTCATCTTTGGGTGTATCCATAACAACCATGGTCGTAATGGATTGAACCTGAGTACATTCCCCAAGCACATCGGCATGAAACTTCTTATAGCCCGGTAGATCTTTGGTCTCAACTCTAAGCAAGTACTCGTTAGCACCAGTAATGTTGTGACACTCCACCACCTCTTTCTCCATACTGACGTGCTGTTCAAACTCTAGCTGAGCCGCTTTGCTGTGGCTCGACAAGCCAATCGAAACATAAGCAATAAAGCCAACGCCCATCAGGCCATTATCCAGAACCGCGCGGTAACCTTGAATGATCCCTTTACGCTCGAGATCCTGTACTCGCCTTAAGGTCGCTGAAGCCGACAATCCTATACGTTCTGAAAGCTCAATGTTGGAGATTCTGCCGTCCAATTTAAGCTCTTGCAATATCCTTTCGTCAAATCTATCCATAAGTACTTATTATTGTGCATTAAGTGATAATTGAGGAAATAAAAGCACATAATTGCCTCACTTTCCACCTACTATGTTTCTCAACACGTGAAAGTCATGACCGGTCAGTCACTTCGTTCATTTTACTGCTGGAGAATCACAATGCCTTTAGAACAACTTAGCGCACTTGCCTTGTTTGCGTTTGTCTCGACCTTCACACCAGGTCCAAATAACATCATGCTCATGACATCAGGAGCCAATGTTGGCTTTGCTCGTACCATTCCGCACATGCTGGGCATTGCTCTGGGGTTTGCAGCCATGTTGCTATTGGTTGGCTTCGGCTTAATGGGGATTTTTAACGCCTATCCGGTCTCTCACCAAATCTTGAAATACCTGAGTCTTGCTTACCTCGTGTACCTTGCGATTAAGATAGCATTGAGCGGTAAAGCGAAAAGTACTGAGGCTTTTAAACCAATGACCTTCATTGGTGCGGCAAGTTTTCAGTGGGTGAACCCGAAAGGTTGGTCAATGGCGCTGACGGCAATTTCAGTGTACAGCAGTGGTAGTTCATGGTGGGAGCTCGCGATCATCGCCAGTATATTCACACTAGCCAACTTGCCATCAGTGACATTCTGGACGGCAGCAGGCAAACAACTGCAACACTGGTTAACAACACCAGTACGCATCAAGAGCTTCAACTACGGTATGGCAGGCTTACTTCTAGCCTCAACGATTCCGATGATCTAATCGACTTACTTTATCTATTGATGGTTAGTACACCGGTGCTAACCATCCGTTTCTTTAAAAGAGCTTAATAATCTCGCTTAGCCATTGACCAAATGTCGCCTGCCCACTCGGCGTTAACGTCCAGACAAAAGCCACAACGTTAAGTGACGCCGTCACGAAAAATACAAATCTAAATGGTTGCTTCTGCGTTTTATGACGCAGTTTATCTTGAGCAATTAACGCACCTAACCAACCACCAGCAACAGAAAAAACATGCAGAGTTTTCTCTGGTACACGCCAATTACCATTGATTGCCGCTCTCTTGTCCTTCGCGTACACAAAAAACGTCACTATTCCGATAACTAAATACCACACCAAGAGCGCTTTTGAACTTTCTGAAAACAACGCAGATACCGCTACCAATACCAGATAAGTAATAGCGATTTGAATAGATGAAGACAACATCAACTCCTTTGGATAATGAACAACATAGCGTCACCATTCCACATTAAAGACTCACTAAGGCTATTTGAGGCGAATGAGTACAAACTTTTTTTGATAGGAAAAACAACCAGTGAGTGAAGTGCCACTAAGCTCACATAAATAAGGCGTAGTTATCACCCCTAGCGACTACTCCTATCTTCTACGCCTATGGCTAACCAACTGTATTTTATGAGCTATTGAACCAATAAAAAAGCGCGTTAACCACCACAATCCGTGATATCGACACTAGGTTTCCTATTTTTACGGATTAAAAATAACTTAATACATAAGCGTCACAAATAGTGGAGCATCGTTAAGCCTAGGATATTCATCTTCGTAAAAAATATGGATATCAAAACGTGAACGAAATAAATACCAATAAACACGAGATTCTACAAAGTACCTTGAAGATTGCAAAAACAAAGAGCTTCAATATTGCGCAAACAAACAACTTCAAACGTTCAGCTTTAGCCAAGGCGATATTGCCTCTCGTCACCGCGACCTTGGTAGCAGGCTGTGGAAGCGACACTAGCAAAACAAACTCTGACAGCAATAGTCTATATAAAGCCGCTGAAAACGAAGTTGTTATTTATTACAAACGAGATGTTGCAGCGGCTCGCGCTTCTGGCTCGACCTACGACGGCTGGGGGCTTCACCTTTGGAATGGTGAAGGTTGTACGAGCACTGACTTAGTCGGCATGGGATTAGGTAACAATGGGACTGACTGGGATGTACCTTATGAATTCAAGGGCATCAATGATACCTATGGCGCCTACTACGTGTTGAAAGTCGACCCAGATGCATCCGACCCTCATAAGTGCATGAACTTCATCTTGCATAATGGCGGCGATAAGGCGTTTGGCAGCGCCAACTCGAAAATTGATCTCACCAAACTGAGTCAATCTCAATCTGTATTCGGTTTCCATGGCAGCAGCGCGCTGTACTACGAACCGATTTCAGAACGCCCAGTTAAGATTGATGGCCAGAAGGCACATTGGTTGGACTCAAACACAATCGCTTGGGAAGCTGCAGACGGTGCCGATTCTCTCAAGTTGTTCTACGCACTCGATAACAGCATCACGATAAACGATGATAAGGCGATCGTCGGTGGGCAGGCAGTTGAACTCAAAAAAGATGGCAAGCTATCCTCTGCATTAAAAGAACGCTTCCGTCATCTAGCAAGCCTACCCGCTTTATCAATTGATGTTGACGCCAGCACGCTGCGCACCATCTTGAAATCTCAAATCATTGTTGTTGCGTATAATGTGAATGGCGACGTTATCTCTTCAACTGAAGTTCAAAAGCCCGGCGTACTTGATGCTGTATTTGCCAACAAAGAGACGGGTAACGCAATCGGAGAAACACTGGGGGCGATTGTGGAAGGCAGCACGACGACCTTCAAACTTTGGGCTCCTACCGCGCAAGATGTTGAACTCGTCCTCTACAGCGAAGACCGACAAAGTTCAAAAGTGATCCCAATGACGGAAAGCTTGGAAACAGGCATTTGGGCAACGGATTCAATTTCTAACGCCGTGAATAGTTATTACCGTTACCAAGTGAAGGTCTACCACCCAACCACTGGTAATATCGAAACTCGCCTTGTGACCGACCCATACTCACTCGGCTTGTCGAAGAATTCAGCATACTCACAAGTGATTGACCTTGATGAAGCAGCACTGATGCCACAAGGTTGGGCTGGATATAAGCGCCCAACGGTGAAGAAAGACGAAGACCACGTACTGTACGAATCACACCTTCGTGACTTTAGCTTCAGTGATAAGTTAGGTACAGCAAGCTTAAACGGCAAGTACCTAGCGCTAACAGAAGCCGATCGTGAGTCAGTAAAACACTTGAAAGCTCTGAAAGATGCCGGTTTAACTACGCTTCATATCTTACCTGCATTCGATATCGCTACCATCAATGAAGATGACGCGAGCCGCGTGGATATCACCGACACCGTTGGCAAACTCTGTAACGTAAAACCAACGGCGACTTTATGCGGCACCGAAGATGAAAACAAAACCATCGAAACCGTACTCAACAGCTATAACTCTTCAACAGGCGATGCCCAAGCTCTAATGAACGATCTGCGTATGCTAGATAGTTTCAACTGGGGCTACGACCCATTTCATTACACCGTTCCAGAGGGAAGTTACGCGACAGATCCTAACGGTTCAAAACGTATTCTAGAATTCCGTCAAATGGTTAAAGCTGCGCACGAAATGGATCTTAAACTGATCATGGACGTGGTTTATAACCATACCAATGCGTCTGGCGTGAACGATAAGTCCGTACTGGATAAGATCGTCCCTGGGTATTATCACCGCCTGAATGTGAACACTGGTGGCGTGGAAAGCTCAACGTGTTGTGATAACACCGCAACTGAAAACCTAATGATGGGTAAGTTGATGGTCGACTCACTCAAGGTATGGGCTGACGACTATAAGGTTGATGGTTTTCGTTTTGACTTAATGGGCCACCAGCCAAAAAGCGTAATGGTTGAAGCATTGAAAGAAGTGCGCAAGATCGACCCAAATACCCTGTTCTATGGCGAAGGTTGGGACTTTGGCGAAGTAGCAAACAACGCTCGCTTCGAACAAGCCAACCAGATCAATATGGCAGGCACCGAAATTGGCACCTTCTCTGACCGTTTGCGTGATGCAGTACGCGGCGGTAGCCCATTTGATGGTGGTGTCGATTCTGAAGGTAAGCACCCACTTCGATTTAACCAAGGCTTCGGTAACGCCGCGTTTGCCAACGAAGAAACCAAAGTTGATCAAGATTCAGTCAACGGTCGTTTACACAACCAAGATCTTGTGCGTTTAGGCATGGCCGGTAACTTAGCCGAATACGTATTACTGGATTACAAAGGCGATACCAAACTGGGCAAAAACGTCGACTACAACGGCGCACCTGCCGGCTACACCAAAATGCCGTCAGAGAACATCTCTTACGTTTCCAAGCACGATAACCAAACTCTTTGGGATAACAACGCTTACAAAATTGCCGAAGGTACAAGCTCTGCAGAACGTGCTCGTATGCAGTCGGTATCGCTCTCGACCGTCATGTTGGGTCAAGGCATCCCGTTCATACACATGGGTTCTGAACTGTTACGTTCTAAATCGATGCAGCGTGATTCTTACGACTCTGGCGATTGGTACAACCGTGTGATGTTTGATGGTACTGGCAATAACTGGAATGTTGGCTTACCTCGTGAAGACAAAGATGGTGCCAACTGGGAACTCATCAAAACTATCATTGCCGACAGCACAGCTAAACCAGTAAAAGAAGACATTGACCTCACCAAGCAGCAATTCCTAGAGCTGTTAAAAATCCGCAGCTCAAGTGAACTGTTCCGCTTAGACACAGCAGAAGAAGTCATGAAGCGTGTCGACTTCCGCAATGTGGGCAAAGATCAAATCGAAGGCCTGATCGTGATGTCTATTGATGACGGAATCTCCACAGGCAAAGACCTAGATCCAACCGCTGATGCCATTGTGGTTGTCATAAACTCAACGAGTAAATCTCAATCATTCAAGATCACGGGAGCGACGGGCTTTACACTCCATACCATTCAGCAGAACTCTGCCGATGACATCGTGAAAGGCGCCACCTTTTCCGCTGAGACCTTCACCGTTCCGCCATTGACCACCGCGGTATTTGTGCAAACTCAAGGCGCATCACAAGGTGCTGGGTTATCGGTTGATAACTCACAAAAGGACGTATCTAAGATTCCGCCATATGGCAAAACGACCGTCTATGTACGTGGTGCAATGAACGGATGGAACCCGACGGACGCATGGGCGATGAACTTCGTTGGTAACGGCGTTTACTCTGTCAGTGGCGCTCTGGCTGTGGGTGAATATGGCTTCAAGTTTGGCGGTTCTACTTGGGGTACCTTGGATATTGGCTGTCACTCCGTCGACTTAGCTCAGGGCTCGATCAACATTGGTAGCGAAGGCGACTGTAAGTTGAATGTAACCGAAGCGGGCAACTACACATTCACACTGAATGCGATTCATCAACTCAATGACAGCGCAGAAAAAGCCGTGGTATCTGTGACGAAACAATAAGCTTCACATTCACATTCACATAATCATCACAGACGAGCCTGTTTTTTTGGGGAAGAGCGAGGGGAGGTATTAACCTCCCCTTTTTTGAGCAGCCGCTCACATACCACATCAACTACGCCCCGATTTTCTTACCCAAGGAGGATAAAGCCACATTCTGATTAAGCTAGCCTCCTAACGATAACGTCTATATCAAATATAACGTCTAACACAGCTTCAACGACAAAGCCCTACAGCTCCACTTCTCGAGATGGAATATAAGTATGTACAACAAGAAACATTCAATCTATCAAGTTTTTACCCGTTTGTTCGGCAATCAGAATACACAGAACACACCTTGGGGAACCATTGAACAAAATGGCGTGGGCAAGTTTAGTGACTTCACCAATAAAGCGCTGACAGAAATTAGAGAACTCGGCATCACTCATATTTGGTACACCGGAGTACCACATCATGCTGTGATCAACGACTACAAGCACATCGGCATCTCAGACGATCATCCAAGCGTTGTAAAAGGACGGGCTGGCTCACCTTATGCCGTCAAAGATTACTACTCCGTAAACCCAGATCTTGCTGACAACCCAGCGCAGCGTTTACAGGAATTCGAAGCCTTGATCAAAAGAAGCCATGACAATGGTTTGAAAGTCATCATTGATATCGTCCCTAACCACATTGCCCGTAATTACCAAGGCTTGAATAACCCAGAAGGCGTACGTGACTTTGCCGATCAAGATGACACGACTGTTGAGTATCATCGCAACAATAACTTCTATTACATTCCTGACAGCACATTTGAACTGCCCGAGATCGAACCTGCGTTCATTCCTCTTGGTGGCGAACAACACCCGAATTTAGCCTCACCGTTTCTTGAATCCCCAGCCAAATGGACAGGAAACGGATCGCGCTTGAGCAAACCCAACTTCGACGATTGGTATGAAACCGTAAAAATTAACTATGGCGTGCGACCAGACGGTTCAAAAGACTTCCCCGAACTACCGGACGATTACGCGATGCGTGATCACCTCGCCCACTACCATTTCTGGCAGCAAGTTGATGTGCCGGATTCATGGGTTAAGTTTCGAGACATCGCATTATATTGGTTAGAAAAAGGCGTCGATGGATTTCGCTACGATATGGCAGAAATGGTACCGGTCGAATTCTGGAGCTATCTCAATTCATCAATCAAAGTAAAGAATCAAGACGCCTTTTTGATGGCGGAAGTGTACCAACCGGACCTTTATCGTGATTACATTCGCTTGGGTAAAATGGACTACCTGTATGACAAAGTCGATCTTTACGACGGCCTAAAAGCAATTATGCAAGGTAAGGCTTCAACGGCAATCATTCCTGAGATCCAGCATCAAATGATGGACATCGAACACCACATGATGCACTTCTTGGACAACCACGATGAGCAGCGTGTCGCGTCTCCTGAGTTTGTTGGTAACCCACACATTGCCAAACCAGCCATGTTAGTCAGTGCGCTATTAAGTAGCTCTCCCACCATGATTTACTTCGGGCAAGAAGTCGGCGAATCGGGCGCGGAGAACGCAGGCTTTGGGCAACCTTCTCGCACGTCTATATTTGACTACATCGGTGTTCCTCAACATCAAAAATGGATGAACGGAGGAAAGTTCGATGGTGGGCAGCTCAACGATGATGAAAAGCAGCTCAGACTCTTCTATCAACAAGTGATGACGTTTTCATTGAACCATTCATCGATGACCGGAGCGTACCAAGACTTACACCAATCCAATCAGCTAAGTGATTCTGTTTGTGCTTTCTTGCGTTTTGATAACCAAGAACTGGTTATCGCCGCGGCTAACTTCAGCCAAAGCAAAACAGACCACGTTCAGTTGAAGGTGACGGCAGAGGTTATTCAAAAACTAGGCATTGCTGACGGAAGCTATACGCTCAAAGAACATATTGAAGGCGTCCAACAACAGACGCTGTATGTGGAAAACGGCGTAGGTTGCTTCAGTGCAGAATTAAAGCCCCTAGCCGCTTTCGCTTGGGTGTTAACCCTTTAATCAACCGTTCTAAAAGTAATAAAGGGATGACTCACAGTAAGGTTAGGATACCATTTATAGGAAGGTCACTTTTCAACATCATTAGAATAATATAAATAAAACAA
Source organism: Vibrio sp. 10N.247.310.24 (assembly GCF_041467175.1). Classification (NCBI taxonomy): domain Bacteria; kingdom Pseudomonadati; phylum Pseudomonadota; class Gammaproteobacteria; order Vibrionales; family Vibrionaceae; genus Vibrio; species Vibrio sp. 10N.247.310.24. The sequence continues at coordinate 2,055 of NZ_JBFSUD010000059.1, read as the reverse complement.
TAAATTATGGTCTTGTTTTTATTTTTCACGCCGCATGCCTTCCTTTTGGTATGCCGTATTTCTTCCTGTCATCATAAGGTTGCGTTATACTACCCACACGTATGAAAGCAGGAGGTTCAAATGACAGCAGTTGAACGCGTTTATCAAAAGATAAAGCGCTCAAGACGTTATGTTTTTGAGCGCAAAGACTTTGATGGTTTTGCTAGCTACGACCAAATCGGTCGAGCGTTAAGGCAGTTAGTTAAGCAAGGTGAGTTAATCAAACTTGGTTATGGTCTATACACAAAGGCAAGAATGAATAGTCTAACCGGCAGACCCATGCCCACAAACCCTGGCGGAAGCGATGCTTTGATGCGTGAAATTTTAAAGATGAAAGGTGTCGATTTTGAGATGGACAAACTGTCTTTACAAAGCCTAGCTGGTAAAAGCACCCAAATCCCATCCTCCATTCAATACTCGTGGAATCCTAAACAGTTTAATCGCAAGTTGGCTGTCGGTAACCGAGTATTAAACTCACCGAGTTAATATGGAAAAACTAAAACAACAATTCCTTGAGGTTTCAGATGCGCTTGAGCTCGGAAACCCAGCCATTATTGAAAAAGATTACTGGGTCGTCGCCTTGCTTGCCGAATTAGCGAAAGTGACTCCGGTGCATCATCAAATGGTTTTTTCTGGGGGCACTGCTCTAGCCAAGTCAAACGTTAAAATCCTGAGAATGTCAGAAGATGTGGATATAAAACTCATTCCCCACCAAGAATTTGGTGAGCTGAGTCGCGGCCAAAAGAAAACCGCCCGCAAGACATGCATTCACGAGATTGAAATGGCGATCACTCAAACAGAGCGATTTACAGTTGAGTCGCGTCTCGTTCGTGATGAATATCGCTATGTTGAACTTGAACTCAGATACCCGCAGCAGTTTAGCCAAGCGCCATGTCTTCGCCCCATCATTAAACTTGAGTTAATAGAGACGATTCCCTTACTGGATGTAGAACTTCGGCCGATCCAATCATTGGTAGCGGAACTGTATCAACAGCCACAAGAAGTAAAAGCGTTTGATTGCGTCTCTATTCAAGCGACCTTGGTTGAAAAAGTGATTTCGATGTTGCGCCGTACCATGTCCGTAAAGCGTGATGCGCAACGTAAGGATGATGCCACGCTTGTACGCCATATCTATGATGTTTACTGCATTTTAAAGACCGAGGCACAGTTGGAAAACTTCGACCTTACAGCAATGACAGCGTTGTTTAACAACGTATTGAAAGAAGATATCGATCGCTTTGGTAATCAACACGCTGAGTTTGTTGCTAACCCCAAACAAGAGCTACAGCTCGGGCTAAAAGAGCTTGAAGATAACCCAGTTTTTCGCCAACGCTTTCAGGACTTTGTTACCCCTATGGTGTTTAACACCGACCCCCATGATTTTGATACCTGCTTTGCCTCATTTAAACGCATTGCGCAGTCGTTAATTAAAACAATCTAACCGATTTGAGAACCCCTCATGCCACACACTAAAATCAATCAAGATCCGCTACACCAAGAACAAGTCAACAAACCGTAAAGTTAGCCCAACCCACTACTCTAGGGCGTTTACGAAGTCTCATTTTTCTACTTTGACTCACTTACTTCATGAGTCAACGAGCAGCGCAACATGCCTATGAGGCAAACCATTGCACTGTCGTGATGTAGTCTGACAGAATCGCTTGGTGATCACATGATAGAAAGGCGGTTAGCTAAATCACTTTTTCCCCAAAGTGTGTAACGACCGATGATTGACTCATTAATGGTGAGTTGATTTTGTAATACATATGCTAACGAACAATCCTAGAGTGCAGGTGTTTTTTTCGTAACCCATCACTCATGTGCGTACAAAAATCACATGACCATCATATATGGCTTGAGTTGCTTAAAAAGGTTGAGCAAGATAGACAGAAGCAAATGACTATATCCCGACTGAAAAGCGTTATGCACAGGGGCAATTAATGACGAAAGCGAAACAAGCATTAAGCATAAAAGGTGATACGTTTAACCCATTTCCAGAGCCATTTAAATCTCGCC
>NZ_JBFSUD010000058.1:0-29750 GCF_041467175.1 Vibrio sp. 10N.247.310.24 | reverse complement strand
GGGGATTATCTGCTAACTGCAAGATCGTTCAAGTCTTCTTAAACGATCGGCATTATCCCGTTTGGGAGGCTTTCAATTTGAAACTTACTTAAGAGTAACTTTACTTCTTAATTAAGTACTTCCGTCACTATGGAAGTTTTACATCAGATAGGTCTTCACCTGCACCGATAGCTTTCATTTCGCCAGCTACGATTTCAGCTAGTGGGCCTAGGATAACCTGTAGGTTGTTTTCACCTAGTTTAACCACACCTTTAGCGCCAAGCTTCTTAAGAACAGCTTCATCTGCGATAGAGCGGTCTTTAAGAGTTAGACGTAGACGAGTGATACAAGCGTCGATTGAAGTTAGGTTGTCGTGACCACCTAGAGCTTTCAGGTATTGACGCGCAACTTCACCTTTTGGTGCGTCGCCAGCAGGAGCTGCTACAGCTTCGTCATCATCTTCACGACCTGGCGATTTCAAGTTGAAAGCGCGGATTGCGAAAGAGAAAGTGAAGAAGTATAGAGCACCGAAACCAAGACCGATTAGTAGTAGTACGAATGGTTTAGTTGCTAGACCCCAGTTCAATACGAAGTCGATGAGACCAGCAGAGAAACCGAAACCGTGCAGAGTACCAAACATGTTTGCAACTACTAGAGACAGACCTGTAAATACAGCGTGCATTGCGTATAGAGCAGGAGCTAGGAATACGAACATGAATTCTAGCGGCTCTGTGATACCTGTTAGGAATGAACAGAATGCAACTGAGAACAATGCGCCACCAACTTGGCTGCGTTTTTCAGCAGGAGCAGCTAGGTACATTGCAAGTGCAGCACCTGGTAGACCGAACATCATTACTGGGAAGAAACCGTTCATGAACACGCCAGCGCCTTTATCGCCACCGAAGAAACGGTGTAGGTCGCCAGATTTAACAGTTTCAGTCACTTCTTTAACTACAGTAGTGATTTCTGGAGTTACAGAGTTAGCGAATGTGAATGTGTGCTCTTGGCCAACAACTAGAGTTTTAGCTAGTGATGGGTCAACACAAAGTTGAGTGATGTTAGCGAATGCGCCTTGACCAGCAACGATGATTTCTTGACATGTACCCATACCAAACCAGAAGTATGAGTTCAATACGTGGTGTAGACCTACAGGGATAAGTGCACGGTTAAGAGTACCGTAAACGAATTGACCAATAGCGCCAGACGTTGATACTGCGTGAGCCAATGCGTCTAGACCAGATTGAACACCAGGCCAAACCACACCAGACACAGCACCTGCAACAAGTGCAAATAGACCAGCCATGATAGGTACTAAACGTTTACCCGCAAAGAAAGCCAGCCACTCAGGAAGACGTGTTGCATGGAAAGCGTTGTAAGAGTGACCTGCGATGATACCAGCGAAGATACCGCCGAAGAATGACATGTTTACGTCAGCGTTAATTGTTGTTGCTGTCGCTGTTAGTACGAAGTAAGCAACTGCACCAGCAAGACCTGCTGCGCCGTTACCGTCTTTAGAAAGACCAATCGCGATACCTAGACCAAATAGCAATGGTAGGTTACCGAAGATAGCTCCACCAGCTTGCGCCATGAATGGAATATCAAGTAGATCGCCTTGACCTAAACGTAGTAGAAGCGCCGCAATCGGAAGTGTTGCGATAGGTAGCATTAATGCCTTACCTAGCTTCTGTGCATATCCTAGAATATTCACCAGTTGTTTCCCCCTATAGGATTTTTTAGAATTCATTTGAGAAACTTATTTTAGTCGCTCAATTTAGTCCTATTCAGTGTATTCAATTAATTTTGCCCCGCAAATTAAAACCTTACCATTTGTGATCCTAATCACCAGTTTTTACCAAATCCAGAGGTTTTTGCTAGCGAGATCATAAAACTTATTTTATCATTCAAAAAAATGAGCGTTTATAGATAAAATTCAAATCTAATCATTAGGCAAAAACATGGTATTCCTAATTTTAGATTACCCTATGAATAATCATTAACAATGAACCTAAATGTATAATAAAGATCAATTGTTCATATGTTTTTCAACAACTTAAATAGCTTCCCATTTTGAAGCCGTTCGCCCATAAAAGATAAATCGTTACGTAAATGATGCTCGCAAACTAAGTCCACATTTAGGTAACGAACAAATTTAAAAGATCTCACGAAATAAGGATTAGCTGACTATGTACGCGCTAAGTAACTGTAAAATTTACACTGGTAGTGATGTTCTAACCGATCATGCTGTCGTAATAGAAAATGAACTGATCAAAAAAATCTGTCCTATCTCTGAATTGCCAGAAGGAATTGAGGTTCGCGATCTAAACGGAGCAAACCTAAGCCCAGGTTTCATTGACTTACAGCTGAATGGTTGTGGTGGTGTAATGCTTAACGATGAGATCACGGCAGAAACAATGCAGATCATGCACGAAGCAAACCTTAAATCAGGCTGTACTAGCTTCTTGCCTACGCTCATCACCTCTTCAGACGAAGATATGCGTGCAGTTATTACTGCAGCTCGTGAATATCACAACCAGTACCAAAACCAATCACTAGGTCTGCACCTTGAAGGTCCATATCTAAACGTTGCAAAAAAAGGCATTCATAGCGTCGATCACATTCGTAAATCAGACAGCGAAATGATTGAACTGATTTGCGAGAACAGCGACCTAGTTGCAAAAGTAACATTGGCACCAGAGCTTAATGATCCAGAACATATCGAGCGCCTACACAAAGCTGGCGTTGTCGTTTCAATCGGCCATACAAACGCGACTTACGCAGAAGCTCGACAAAGTTTCGAATCTGGTATCACTTTCGCTACTCACCTATTCAATGCGATGACCCCTATGGTCGGTCGTGAACCTGGCGTTGTTGGCGCGATTTACGACACGCCAGAAGTTTATGCAGGTATCATCGCCGACGGCTTCCACGTTGATTACGCAAACATCAGAATTGCGCACAAAATCAAGGGAGAAAAGTTAGTATTAGTGACGGATGCCACAGCTCCTGCAGGTGCTGACATGGAATACTTTATTTTTGTCGGTAAGAAAGTATATTACCGAGATGGTAAGTGTGTTGATGAAAACGGCACACTGGGCGGCTCAGCTCTGACTATGATTGAAGCAGTTCAGAATACAGTTGAGCACGCTGGTATCGCTTTAGACGAAGCTCTTCGCATGGCTACGCTATACCCAGCTACGGCTATCGGTGTAGAAAGCAAGCTAGGTCGAATCAAAAAAGGCATGGTTGCAAACCTAGCTGTATTTGACCGAGACTTTAACGTTAAAGCGACTGTTGTTAATGGACAATACGAGCACAATTAAGTATGAATGGCGGACAAATAGGTAACGTAGACTTAGTTAAACAACTAAACAGTGCGGCGGTATACCGACTAATAGACCAGCAAGGGCCTATCAGTCGTATACAAGTGGCTGATGTAAGCCAACTCGCACCGGCAAGTGTTACAAAAATTACCCGCCAACTTTTGGAGCGCGGCCTCATTAAAGAGGTTGCGCAACAAGCGTCTACTGGCGGTAGACGCGCGATCTCCCTAACCACAGAAGTCGACCCTTTTCATTCTGTCGCTGTACGCTTAGGTAGAGACTATATTCAAATAAGCCTTCATGACCTTGGCGGTCGTGAGTTGGCTTTCCAACAACAAGACCTAGATTATTCAGACCAATCAGACCTTACACAAGGCTTGGTCAATAACCTCAAGGCTTTCATTGCTGAGCATCAGCCAAAGATCGACCAACTAATTGCCATTGGTGTCACCCTTCCAGGCTTGGTTAACCCAACAACCGGTGTTGTTGAGTACATGCCAAATACGGACATCGATAACCTCGCATTGAGCGACATTATTCGCGACACTTTCCATGTGGCTTGTTTTGTTGGTAATGACGTTAGAGGAATGGCGCTTGCTGAGCACTACTTCGGTGCAAGTAAAGACAGTCAAGATTCTATTTTGGTCAGTGTGCACCGTGGTACGGGTGCTGGTATTATCGTTAATGGCCAGGTTTTCTTAGGCCATAACCGTAACGTGGGTGAAATTGGTCATATCCAAATTGATCCGCTAGGAGAACAGTGCCAGTGTGGTAACTTCGGTTGTCTTGAAACCGTAGCGGCAAACCCTGCCATTGTTGATCGAGTACAGAAGCTCATTAAGCAAGGCTATGAATCTTCTTTAACGGAACTTGAACATATCACGATTCAAGATGTTTGTGACCACGCAATCAATGGCGATGAACTCGCGAAACAAAGCTTAGTTCGAGTAGGAAACCAGTTAGGTAAGGCTATCGCGATGACGATTAACCTGTTTAACCCTCAGAAAGTTATCATTGCTGGTGATATTACGAAGGCACAAGAGATTGTTTTCCCTGCAATTAAGCGCAATGTAGAGAATCAGTCGTTAACGACTTTCCATAGTGGCCTGCCTATTGTAGCATCACAGATCGATAAACATCCTACGATGGGAGCCTTTGCCATGATTAAGCGCGCCATGCTCAACGGTGTGTTACTGCAAAAGCTTCTTGAAGACTAAAGAAAACAATTCTGATTTTCCGCGGGCCGTGTTTGTATAAACACGGCCCGTTTTTTTAAGTTAGGGAACTACAACAACAAGTTATGGAACTTATATTAATATCCACTGCGTTTATCGCAGGATTTATTGCTTTAAAATGCCACCTCCCCCCATTAGTTGGTTTTTTGGTTGCAGGTTTCGGGCTTTATGCCCTTGGCTTTGAAACCAATGACACCATCATTACTTTGGCTGACCTTGGTGTCACCCTTCTCTTATTTACTATTGGCTTAAAGCTGGACATCAAAACCCTACTCTCTAAAGAGATCTGGGCTGGCGCAACAATCCACAACCTTTTATCCACTCTGTTTTTTGCGGTCGCCCTGTTTGGTTTTAAATTCCTAGGTATTTCCTCGTTGGCAGCCATGTCAATAGAACAGATTGTTCTACTCGGTTTTGCCCTTTCATTCTCTAGTACCGTATTCGCAGTTAAGTCTCTGCAAGAGAAAGGGGAGATGAATGCGACCTATGGAACATTAGCGATCGGTATTCTGGTCATGCAGGATATCTTTGCCGTGGTCTTCTTAACGGCATCGACAGGCAAAATTCCAGAGTGGTATGCCATCGCACTGTTCGCTTTGCCATTCTGTCGTCCATTGTTCTACAAAGTCCTCGACTGGGTTGGTCACGGCGAAATGTTGGTGCTGTTCGGCATTTTCTTCGCATTGGTCGTCGGTGCAGGCTTGTTCCAGTTTGTAGGAGTAAAACCAGACTTAGGTGCCCTTATCCTTGGTATGCTGTTAGCCGGTCACCCAAAAGCTTCAGAGCTATCGAAGTCGCTGTTTAACCTCAAAGAGCTTTTCCTCGTCTGCTTCTTCTTGAATATTGGCTTGTCAGAACAGCCAACTATTCAGGGTTTTATGCTCGCAGTCTTGTTCTTATTGTTACTGCCAGTGAAAGGCGTTCTGTACTTCTTGGTACTAAACCGATTCAAGTTCCGTGTTCGAACCTCCCTACTCACTTCTTTGTCACTGTTTAACTACAGTGAATTTGGCCTCATCGTCGGTGGCCTTGCTTTTAAGATGGGCTGGATGTCTGGCGACATCTTGGTGGCAGTGGCTATAGCCGTTTCATTGTCGTTCTTAATCGCTGCACCTCTCAACAAAGCGGGTCACAAACTTTATCAACAATCAGGTCGCTGGTTAAAAGAGCACGCTGCTGAGAAGCTCCACCAACGCGACAAACGAATTGACCCAGGTCGGGCTCAAGTTCTAATTCTTGGTATGGGACGCATTGGTACTGGTGCCTACGACGAATTACGCTCACGCTACGGCAAAGTGAGTTTAGGTGTAGAAGTTCGTGAAGACGCGGCACATAACCACAGAAGCCATGGCAGAAACGTTATTTCTGGTGACGCAACTGACCCGGATTTCTGGGAACGAATCTTAGACACAGCAAACGTAAAACTGGTGATCTTGGCTATGCCTCACCACCAAGGTAATCAAACCGCCTTAGAACAATTAAAATCACGAAACTTTAAAGGTCAAATAGCGGCAATTGCCGAATATCCAGATCAGCTCGAAACACTGAAAGAGAATGGCGTCGATGCGGCATTTAACATTTACAACGAAGCTGGTAGCGGTTTTGCCCGACATGTTTGTGAACAATTGAATCCGAACATCAATAAAATATGATATTCAACATGTTCCATTTAACCTCTCAAAATTGCGATTTTTTTGCACTTTTGAGAGGTTTTTGTTCAAAAAACCAACCGCAATTAGACACCAGTCACCAAAACCACCTTAAAAGTAGATATTTTCTAACATAAACCCCTTTATATTATTTTTTTTGCTCACATTCGGTTGCTTTTTTTAGCCAGAATGGCAAATTGAATGCAGTTGATTTAGAAATTATTTAAAAGGAAGTTCTATGTGTTCAGTATTTGGCATTCTCGACATTAAAAGTGATGCCGCAGCACTTCGCCCTATTGCTTTAGAAATGTCTAAAAAGCTTCGTCACCGTGGCCCAGACTGGTCTGGTATCTATGCCGGTGAAAAAGCTATCCTTGCTCACGAGCGTCTAGCTATCGTCGGCTTAAACAGTGGTGCTCAACCACTATACAGCCAAGACAAAAAGCACATTCTTGCAGTTAATGGCGAAATCTATAACCACAAAGAACTTCGCGCTCGCTATGAAGATAAATACCAGTTCCAAACTGACTCTGATTGTGAAGTCATTCTTGCGCTTTACCAAGAGATGGGTGCCGACCTTTTAGAAGAACTTAACGGTATTTTCGCTTTCGTTTTATATGACGAAGAGAAAGACGAATACCTAGTCGGCCGCGACCATATTGGCATCATCCCGCTTTACAAAGGCTACGATGAGCACGGTAACTATTACGTAGCTTCAGAAATGAAAGCACTGGTTCCTGTATGTAAGACGATAAGTGAGTTCCCTCCTGGTAGCTTCTACTCTTCTAAAGATACAGAACCTCAACGCTACTACATCCGCGATTGGAACGAATACGCAGCCGTTCAAGGTAACAGCACAAGCAAAGAAGAGCTAACTGAAGCGCTAGAAGCTGCTGTTAAGCGTCAACTAATGACTGACGTTCCTTACGGTGTACTTCTATCTGGTGGCCTTGATTCATCAATCACTTCTGCAGTCGCTAAACGTTTTGCAGCAATGCGTATCGAAGATGACGAGCAATCAGAAGCTTGGTGGCCACAACTACACTCATTTGCTGTTGGCCTAGAAAATGCTCCCGATCTGATTGCTGCACGTGAAGTTGCGGACAAAATCGGTACTGTACACCATGAGATGACTTACACCATTCAGGAAGGCTTAGATGCAATCCGTGATGTTATCTACCACATCGAAACTTACGATGTAACGACCATTCGTGCATCGACGCCAATGTACTTGCTTGCTCGTAAGATCAAAGCAATGGGTATCAAAATGGTACTTTCTGGTGAAGGTGCTGATGAAATCTTTGGCGGCTACCTGTACTTCCATAAAGCGCCAAACGCAAAAGAGTTCCACGAAGAGACGGTACGTAAGCTTCTTGCTCTAAGCATGTTTGACTGTGCCCGTGCAAACAAATCACTTGCAGCATGGGGAGTCGAAGGTCGTGTACCATTCTTGGATAAAGAGTTCATCGATGTGGCTATGCGTTTAAACCCTGAAGACAAAATGTGCGGTAACGGTAAAATGGAGAAACACATCCTACGTGAGTGTTTTGAAGACTACTTACCAGATTCAATCGCATGGCGCCAAAAAGAACAGTTCTCTGATGGTGTTGGCTACGACTGGATTGATACATTGAAAGCAACGGCTGAAGAAAAAGTAACGGATCAACAAATGGAAGCTGCTCAGTTCCGTTTCCCTTACAACACACCAACAACCAAAGAAGGTTACGCTTACCGTGAAATCTTTGAGGAGCTATTCCCTCTAGAATCGGCGGCAGAGTGTGTACCTGGCGGCCCTTCAGTTGCCTGTTCATCAGCAAAAGCGATCGAGTGGGATGAGTCATTCAAAAACTGTGTAGACCCATCAGGCCGTGCGGTACAAGCCGTTCACAACGACGCCTATAACGCTTAAGCGTTTGAAAAATCAAATACTAAAAAAGGCGCATTATGCGCCTTTTTGTTTTAAGCCTAGTTTTTACTTTTTTAATATTTGACTTATACGTGAGCTTGTAGTGCTTCGTTTTCAATACTGATCGGAACCACTTGGCTGATCATTTTTACGAGCATAATGGATCGAGCTTCGCCATCTTTCTGATGGTAAATAGCTTCAACACCCGCAAACTGGCCACTATTAATTTTGACAACTTGCCCTGTCTCAAATTCAACACAGCAATCTTCAACTTCGCTACTACAACACTTCTCGAACTCTTTTAGCTCAAAAACCAAATCACCTTGGACTTCATACGGCCTTGCACCGAACTTAATAAAGTCGACAACACCACGAGTTGAACGAACGGTAGTAAAGCTTGGGCCTTGCTCATAATCAAAACGGACAAAGATATAGGATGGGAACAGCGGTTCTTGGACCAGCTTCTCTTTCCCTCTCACTACCTTTTCGACTTCTATTTGAGGGTAAAAGCACTCTACCCCCTGATTTTCTAGGTGCTGTTGAGCGCGTTTTTGATCACCACGCTTACAGTAAAGTAAATACCAACGTTTCATTTAACTCGCCATCTTCGTTCTTTGGACATTTAACCACAGCCTAAAACAGTTTAGTCGCCGTTAATAAATGAGTCCTGATAAGCGAGAAATTACGCGCAACAGACAGACTTATCAACCAAAAAGTCATAGGTAAAAAATTTGGTCAGTCATTGTACAAGGAACATTTAGAGATCAAAAGACTCATTGCTGTAAGCATATGTATATCGCAGATAATGTGAATAACATTCCCTATAAGATCATAACGATAGGCTAGGGCAATAGATCTAAACATTTTTATTGGATAGGGTTTTAAAAAAGGTTACTAACCAACCAGGTCAAATATGGAAAATTAGTTTGCAGCACAAGTAGAATGGGCCGCATTAAAAGTAAATTTATTTAATATCAACACCTTAGCAAAACCAAGTTATCGTGACCACAAAATACGCCTATTGCAGACTTTTACCCTACTGTGTATACATGAATGACTATAAAATCTTTTAATACCTAAAATTAGTAAAACTTATGCCAAGCAATCACAACATCTTTGGCCACCCTAGAGGCCTATTTTTATTATTTAGCACAGAGCTATGGGAACGTTTCTCCTACTACGCGATGCGTGCCATCCTTGTTTTATTTTTGACTGACACGACCCTCAACGGTGGACTTGGTTGGTCAACGAAAGACGCACTTGATCTCTACGGTATTTACACTGGCTTAGTCTACATCACGCCATTGATCGGTGGCTGGATTGCCGATAACTACTTAGGACAACGTAAATCGATCCTAGTGGGTGGTGTATTAATGGCACTCGGCCAGTTTACACTCGCTCTTCCTAATGGCGCTATTGGCTTAGACCAAGTAAATGCTCTTTATCTAGGTTTAGCACTACTTATCAGTGGTAACGGTATGTTTAAGCCAAACATCTCGACCATGGTTGGCGACCTATACCAAGAAGGCGATAACCGCCGTGACGGTGCATTCACCATTTTCTACATGGGCATCAACTTAGGTGCATTATTAGGTGGCTTGATTTCAGGCGCTGCTGTCGACTCTTTCGGCTGGAAAGCAGGTTTCTTAGCCGCTGGTATTGGTATGGTTATTAGCTTAATCATGCAAATGACAATGGCTCAATCTTGGTTAGGTAACATTGGTTCAGTGCCCGCAGCTGCGCGAGCAAAAGCACTGAACAAATCAAAAGAAAAAACGCCACTAACCAAAGAAGAGTTCGATCGATTAAAAGTTATTCTGGTTATGGGTCTATTCGTCATAGTTTTCTGGGCGGGCTTTGAACAAGCTGGCGGTCTGATGAATATCTATACTCAACAATATACTGACCGCATGATTGGTGGCTTTGAAGTCCCAGCGGCGTGGTTCCAATCTCTGAACCCATTCTTCATCATTACACTTGCACCAATCATTGCTGCATTTTGGGTTAAGCTTGGTAAGCGTGAACCAAATTCTCCAGTGAAATTTGCAATGGCTTTGTTCTTCCTAGCTCTTGGTTTTGTGTGCATGATGGGCGCTGTAATGGAGCAAGGTGGCGACCTAACAGTGAAAACATCAATGCTGTGGCTAGTCGGTGCTTTCTTCTTCCATACCCTTGGCGAACTTTGTCTATCTCCTATTGGCCTGTCGTTGGTCACTAAGTTAGCTCCGCTTCGTCTCGCATCGCTAATGATGGGTGCATGGTTTGGCTTCAACGCTGTCGCAAACTACGTAGCTGGCCTTGTGGGTTCTCACGTTGGTGAGCTTGGCGCAATGTCTATCTTCGGTGGTATCGCAATTACAGCGACCATAAGTGGCGTCTTACTTCTTCTTTGTGCTGGCAAGCTTGTATCATGGATGCATGGCGTAGAAAGCAACATGATGCTTGAAGCAGAGCCAAAAGCAGAAACTTCGGTTGCTTAATATCTAGACCTATTTCAAGAAGAAACATCCAGATCAAAAAGGGCTGCTCAATGAGCAGCCCTTTTGTTATTTTTAGATGTGCATGACAGTTTAGGCGAAGTCGTATTTAACGATACAGCGCCACTAACTCCGCCATCATATCGATGTGCGAGTCTCTATCATTCAGACACGTAATGTAGCTAAAGTCTGAGCCACCAGCGTCAATGAAGGTCTCTTTACACTGATCCGAAATCTCTTCTAACGTTTCTAAACAATCCACAGAAAATGCAGGCGCCATAATATCGATTTTTTTGATGCCTTTGCTTGGCAATGATTCAAGTGTCTCGTCAGTGTATGGCTTCAACCACTCTTCTCGACCAAATCGAGATTGGTATGTCATGGTGATATCGTCCGCTGATAAGCCTAACTCAGCAGCAAGGAGCTCTGTTGTCGCTTCACAATGCTGTGGGTAGATGTCGCCTTCATCAGCCAATCGTTTCGGAATACCGTGGAAAGAACAAACTAAATGATCGGCTCTACCATTTTTATCCCAATGGCTACGCACGCTTTCAGCCAATGCTTTTGCGTAGCTTGGGTGCGCGTAGTAGTCGCGAATAAAGCGATAGCTCGGAATCACTGGCATCTGCTTAAAGGCCTTGGTTAAGCCATCAGATACGGCCGCTGTGGTTGTGCCTGAGTATTGAGGATATAAAGGCAATACGATGATGTCTTCAACGCCCTGATCCATTAATTGCTCAACGCCCGTTTTAAGGCTTGGGTTACCATAGGTCATACCCAGCGCTACGGGTATCTGTAATTTTTTCTGGAGCTTTTCGGCTTGTCTTTGAGAGTACACAAGCAGTGGTGAGCCTTCATCCATCCAAACAGACTGATACAGCTTAGCCACTTTCGGCGCTCTAATCGGTAAGATCACCCCATGTAAAATAGGACACCACAACCAACGCGTTAAGTTTACGACTCGCTTGTCGTGTAAGAATTCACTCAAAAATCGACGAACGCCAGCTGGGGTCGCTGAGTCTGGTGTTCCTAAGTTCACCAGTAAAACGCCCTGCTTGTTATTATTTTCCATAGATACCTGAGACCAATATGTGATTTTCTGGAACGTAATATACTAATCTACATAAGTTTAAGATCATTGTTGTGCCACTAAATTTAAGAATAATCGTTCTTAACCTAGGTGATCACAACATCACATTGATCGTTAGCCGCGCGAATCTAAGCCGTACCACGGAAACAGTGCACAATCGAGTTTATCTAGATTGGTATATGACTAAAAATTGAAACAAAAAAAGCGACCTTAAGGTCGCTTCCAATATATCAAATTCTAAAACTGGCTGTTAGCCAATTATGCTAGTGCTTTCTCAAGTTCTGCACTAACTTCAGCAACTTGCTTAGTACCGTCGAACTTAAGGTACTTAGTGTTACCTGCTTCAGCTTCTTTACCGTAGTAAGAGATAAGCGGAGCTGTTTGATCGTGGTATACACCTAGACGTGCACGAACTGTTTCTTCTTTGTCGTCATCACGAACCACTAGCTCTTCGCCTGTGATGTCATCTTTACCTTCTTCTTTAGGTGGGTTGTACACATTGTGGTATGTACGGCCAGAAGGAAGGTGAGCACGACGACCAGCCATACGCTCAACAATCACATCGTCAGCTACGTCGAATTCAACAACGTAGTCTACTGCGATACCCATTTCTTTTAGGCCATCAGCTTGAGGGATTGTGCGTGGGAAACCGTCTAGTAGGAAACCTTTCTCACAGTCATCTTGAGCGATACGCTCTTTGATAAGACCAAGGATAATTTCATCAGAAACTAGCTGACCAGCGTCGATTACTGATTTTGCTTGCTTACCAAGCTCAGTACCCGCTTTGATAGCAGCACGTAGCATGTCACCAGTTGAAATTTGAGGGATACCAAATTTGTTCATGATGAAGTTAGCTTGAGTACCTTTACCCGCGCCAGGAGCACCTAGAAGAATGATGCGCATGTTTAATCCTCTTATAAAAATTATGATTTATACCGAAGCTCACTATCCCGCCTTTCTGGTTCAATTTAAGTCGAACAAGAGAGGTTAAGTAACAACTGAGGCTAAGCACAACTGTAAACAGAAGCAAAACGGTAAGTTTCGGTATAACGTTTAAAAATCATACAACTGGAGATGATAGGTTCATAGTGCCAGCTGATTAGGTCGAGCATTCTATCACATTAATATTCAATTTTGCTGAAATTAAGACTAAAGAATGTATCGACAGCGTTTGCGTTCGTCTCATTAGCAACTTTAGCGACATTTCGATGAAGTTAAGCGACGTTCACAAAAAAAGCCCGCATTAGCGAGCTTTTATTTATAATTATGAGCTTAGCCCAAAGTCGAAAGACTAACGTTTTGTCAGTAGTTCGTTGATTGCACCTAAGAATTGTGACGGATCTTCCATTGAGCCCTTTTCAGCCAGCATAGCTTGACCAAGTAGTAGCTCAACCCAACGGCCAAACGCTTGTTCGTCCGCTTCATCAGCCATCTGTTTCACAAGTGCGTGCTCAGGGTTAATTTCAAAGATGTACTTAACTTCAGGTGCAGCTTGACCCGCAGCTTCAAGAAGCTTAGCCATTTGCGTGCCCATTTCGAAGTCATCAGTCACCACAACCGCAGGTGTTGTTGCTAACTTGAACGTAGTCCGAACTTCTTTAACACGACCACCTAGGTAAGATTGAGTGCGCTCAACAACAGATTTGAACTCTTCTTCTGTCTCTTTTTGCTTCTCTTTCTCTTCTTCGCCTTCAAACTTGCTTAGGTCTAAGCCCGCTTTAGTGATCGATTGGAACTGTTTGCCGTCGAAGTCAGTCAGGTAATTCATTACGTACTCATCAATACGATCGTACATTAGAACCACTTCAATGCCTTTTGCTTTGAACTGCTCCAAGTGTGGACTGTTCTTAGCTGCAGCATAGCTGTCTGCCGTTAGGTAATAGATCTTGTCTTGATCTTCCTTCATACGTTCTACGTAAGAAGCTAGGCTGATGGTTTGCTCAACAGAATCCACTTCCGTTGATGAGAAACGAAGTAGACCAGCGATTTTTTCTTTGTTCGCCATGTCTTCTGCTGGGCCTTCTTTCAATACTAGGCCGAACTCTTTCCAAAACTCCAAGTACTTATCGTTGTCATTCTTCGCCATGCGCTCAAGCATAGTGAGTACACGCTTAGTACATGCGCCACGAAGAGACTGAGTCACTTTGTTATCTTGAAGGATTTCACGAGACACGTTCAATGGTAAATCGTTTGAATCAATCAAGCCGCGAACGAAGCGCATGTAAGATGGCATAAACTGCTCTGCGTCATCCATAATAAACACACGTTGCACGTATAGTTTCAAGCCGCTCTTATGATCACGGTTCATCATATCCCAAGGTGCTTTCGCAGGAATATAAAGCAGGCTTGTGTAGTCGTTCTTACCTTCAACTTTGTTGTGGCTCCAGGTTAGTGGATCAGCAAAGTCGTGAGATACGTGCTTGTAAAACTCTTGGTACTCTTCTTTCTCGATATCAGACTTGTTACGAGTCCAAAGCGCTTGAGCCTTGTTAATTTGCTCCCAATGCTTCTCTTCGGTGTCTTTACCTTCGTCATCTTTCACCGCTGTGAAGATAGAGACAGGAATACCGATGTGATCAGAATACTTACCAATCACTTCACGTAGACGCCATTCATTTAAGAACTCTTTGCCGTCTTCACGCATATGAAGAATGATGTCTGTACCACGAGATTCTTTCGTGATGTCTTCGATAGTGTAATCACCTTCACCCGCAGAGTGCCATTGCACGGCTTGGTCATTAGCAAGTCCAGCTGCTCGAGTGCGAACAGTCACTGCGTCTGCAACGATAAATGCAGAATAGAAACCAACACCAAATTGGCCAATAAGCTGAGAGTCTTTGCTTTGGTCATCAGACAGCTTTGAGAAAAAGTCAGCCGTACCTGATTTAGCAATCGTACCCAAATGCTCGATAACGTTGTCGCGGCTCATACCGATGCCGTTATCAGAGATCGTTAAAGTATTTGCTTCAGCGTTGAACGAAAGTTTCACACCTAAATCAGCATCGCCTTGGTAAAGGTCGCCATTTGATAGCGCTTGGAAACGAAGCTTATCAGCCGCGTCAGATGCGTTAGAGATCAGCTCACGTAGAAAGATTTCTTTATTTGAATACAGTGAGTGAATCATTAGATGAAGTAGTTGTTTTACTTCAGATTGAAAGCCACGAGTCTCTTTATTTTGCGTTGCCGTTTCGCTCATTTTTACTCCAAAACATCTATACTTTATGTTGAATAACCATAGGGGCGTTGCACATTATGCCACTCTTCTCTTCATTAACATGAGGATGACAAATGTAAATTCAAGGTCAAAAAGCATAAAAACACTGTTTTTTTGATCTGTTTTTATTATCCTTGAGTGTTATAAATATAAAAGAACATAAAAGAAGCCATGATTTGGTGAAGAATTAACAGGACTTCACCTGAGATTTGTCTATTTCACACCCCAAATCATCTAAAATAGAAGAATTCAATGAGTAATATCGGCACAAAGTTTATTCTCGCACAGCGGTTCGTATTCGACCCAAATAGCAACTCACTTGTTGATCAGATGAGCGACGGTGAAGTCGTACGCCTTGGCAGTAATGAAAGCCGCATTCTCCTAATGCTGTCAGAAAGACCCAATGAAGTTATCACTCGAAACGAATTACACGAATATGTTTGGCGAGACCAAGGCTTTGAGGTGGACGACTCCAGCTTAACGCAAGCGGTATCAACACTCAGAAAAATGCTAAAAGACTCAACCAAGTCTCCGGCATTTGTTAAGACTGTTCCTAAACGCGGTTACCAATTTATTGCGACTGTTGAACGCTCAGCACCACTGTCATCAAACGATCAGCCAACAACAGCTAAAATTGCAGAAAATGACGTAGAACCTATCTTAACATTTGCTAATACCACATTAGCTGATGAGGTCATCACTGAAACTATCGACCCAGAGCCAATTGCAAAGGCTCAAGAGCCTCATGTCGAATCGGAACAGGTGACCCATCAGGCTAAACCTAAAACTGAAAGCCCGAATAAATGGTTAACGTTTGGAATACTGCTTGTCGCTTTCATCATGCCAGTACTCGTTTTGACGTTAACGAACCCAGCAGAGTCAGAGTTTCGAACATTAGCAGAGGTCAATGGTGTCAAAGTTCAAACACCTATTAACCACCCGACTCTGACTAGTTGGCTACCAGCGATAGAGAAATGTGTATTGCGTTACAACACCAACCACACAGGCATGCTAAAGCCAACTGAGGTGATTGCAACAGGCGGGCAAGGTAACAATCTAGCTCTAAACTATATTCACCCTCAAGATTACTCGAGCGAGAATGTAACTCTAAGAATTTACGCAAACCAGTCGGATGTAAACGACATTTGTAACGGTGGTCAGTAACATGAAATTAAAAGTATCCATTATTTTACTGGTTATCTCTGCTTTCTTTAGCGGTTGGTTGTACTGGGGTAGCGATGCAAAAGTAGAGCGTTTGCTGACACAACACGAATGGCAATCGAAAATGGTGACGCTGATTAGCGATCTCAAGCAAGAGGATTCAATCGGACCACTGCGTAAAGTTGAGTTGTCATCGAATGCAAAATACCTACCAAATGGTACGTATTTGAGAATGTCCGTGGTTAGGTTGTATAGCACTCAGACTGCACCCGCAAACGTCATCAATATCTCCGAAACAGGTCAGTGGGATATCAACGATAACTATTTACTGATTTCGCCAACGGAGTTTAAAGATGTGACTTCTGCTGAGCGCCAAGATTTTTCGGAAGAGCAGCTAGAACTGATCACTCAAGTGATTAAGATGGATGCAGAGCAAAGCCGACGCATTGATATTATTAATCAGAAAGCACTGCTGCTCACTAGCCTAAATCATGGTTCTACTGTTTTGTTCTCAAACTAAAACCAGTTTGAGCTAAAACTCAACAGTAATTTACTGTATATCATTAAACGATATACCAATAGAAAGGGGCATGATGCCCCTTTTTTGTTAGCCGTTGGCATCAAACTACTGTTTTAGAATTATTAGGGATATCTATGAATACAGAACCAAGCTCGGTAAGTGCATCAATCACCAAGGCAACCATCGCAATACACTATTGTCGTCAATGCAATTGGATGCTTCGTTCTAGTTGGTTATGCCAAGAATTACTGCATACTTTCAGTGAAGAGATAGAGCAAGTGAGTTTACACCCAGATACCGGAGGTCGATTTGAGGTTTTTTGTAATGGAATACAGATTTGGGAAAGAAAAGCGGACGGCGGTTTTCCTGAGGCTAAAGTTCTGAAGCAAAGAGTAAGAAACATCATTGCTCCAGACAGAGACCTCGGCCACGTAGACTCAAAGTAAGCCTTTTCTAACGCCGCCGATTGAGTTTATTTAAAGCTCGCCACTCACAATTACGTCACCCTCAAGGCTAATAACTTTGAACGTTTTATTTTCATATACACCGTAGCTAGCCGCGTGACCATCTCGTGGGAATGTCACCGAGCTAGGATTAAAGATAAAGATCTCATCTTGGTATTCAGCAACAGGAATATGAGTATGACCATGGGCAATAATATCGCCCGCCTTCAGCGCAGGGCGTTTATTGGTGTTGTACAAATGGCCATGGGTTAGGAAGATACGTTGGCCTGATTCTAATAGCACCCACGAGTAATCCATCATCATTGGAAAAGACAACAACATCTGATCCACTTCGCTATCACAGTTACCACGAACGGCAATGATCTCTTGAGAAAACGCATTCAACTTCTCTGCAACCGCTGGCGGGTTATACCCTTCAGGGATCGGGTTTCTTGGACCATGATTCAGAATGTCACCCAATAGCACTAAATATTGCGCACCAGACGCTTGGTAGAGTTCTAATACCTTTTCTGTTGCTGGCAGCGAACCGTGTAGGTCTGAAGCAAAAAATAATTTCACACGTACTTCTCCATAAAATTTATGAGCCTATTGTACGTATCTAACAGCTACACGTCATCTCTCGCCATACCGTTGATCACGATATTATTGTAACTAACCATACCGACTATTTTATGGTCACTGACCACAGGGGCACGACTGATACCAAAACGCTCAAACAAGCGTGCACAGTACTTCACATTCATATCGGCAGACACGCTTAGCGCTGGCTTGGTCATGATCTCATAAACATTGGTTCGCTTCGGAGAACGGTTCTTAGCCAGTACTTTCTTGGCAATATCATTCATCAATACGATGCCGTATTCGTCATCTTCGTGGCGCTTATCGACAATGATAGCTTTCACTTTGTGCTTCTTAGCCATCTCTATCGCTTCCAACACAGTGGTTAGTCCATCGATAATCACATACGTATTAGCCATTACATCGCTTACTCGGATTTTTTCACTGCCACTCATAACTCGTCCTCCACAACCTTAGTTAATGTTTCAACTTGGTGCGCGACCCCGACTGCATCTTCGACATCGATCTGCACTGCTATCCCTTGCCCTGACTCTTGGTCAAACTCCCCGACTTCACCGATAGTTTCTAGAATATGCCTAGCTAGGTGCTCCTCGACGACAAACAGCAGCACATCTTTTTGCACCTCTAACGTTAACCCAAAGAAGGTGCGCTTTTGGTTTAGCCCCTGCCCTCTGGCATTGTTAATCACGGTTGCCCCTGTTGCACCCGCATCACGCGCGGCGTCGAGCACGATATCGGTCTTGCTCTCTTCTACAAACGCTAAGATAAGTTTAAAGCGCATCTTTGCTCTCCTTAGAGGATTGTGATCGGTTTAGCCATTGCGTTATTTGTGCATACCCCATCACGGATATAATTGGAAATAAGCTCGCGAAAGCAATCAACCCAAAGCCATCAATTAGCGGATTTCTTCCTGGCACCGTTGACGCGAGTCCCAACCCAAGTGCCGTCACTAAAGGAACCGTCACCGTTGATGTCGTAACCCCACCAGAATCGTAAGCCAATGGAATAATCAATTTGGGAGCATAAAAGGTCTGAATCACCACAATGACATAACCAACAATGATGTAGTAATGGATAGGGTCGCCAGCCACGATGCGATAACTACCTAGCGATATGCCAATCGCTACGCCTAACGCCACGGAGATCCTCAGCCCGTTAACACTGATACTGCCACCGGAAACTTGGTTTGCCTTAATAGCAACGGCGATCAAAGAAGGCTCGGCTATCGTGGTACTGAAACCAATACAAAACGCGAAAAGGTAAACCCAGTAATAATCAAACCAAACTAAGGCAAGGCCTGAACTGACCTTGAACTCAGTCAAAAAACTTGGTTCGGTGAGTTGCATTGCCATAGTCTCCCCTAAAGGAAACAGCGCGAGCTCTAACCCCATCAAAAAGAGCGACAACCCAAGAATGACGTAAAAGAAACCTATCAGCACTTTGCCTAAGTTATTAACTGGCTTGCGCAGCACCGCTAATTGGAAACCGAAGATGATCACCGCAATCGGAATCACATCCATGACAGTACCAAGAAAGGTGTCGATAAATTGCTGAGCACTGATCATGTCACCACCATCCCGTAGACCATGACAAACATCATCGGCAGCAGTGAAGCAAAGGCGATCAATCCAAAGCCATCAATCATCGGATTTCTCCCTTTAATCGCAGAGGCTAAACCCACTCCCAATGCGGTCACTAACGGAACGGTAATGGTCGATGTAGTCACTCCGCCAGAGTCGTACGCAATCCCAATGATGTTTTCAGGGGCAAATGCAGTGAGCACCACCACTCCAATATAACCTCCGATGATCATGTACTGAATTGGCCAACCTTTTAAGATTCGCAGCACCCCAAGTAAGATGGCGATCCCCACCGACAATGCTACGGTGAAACGCAAGCCATCGGCGTACTGTTCCATTTCGTCTAGAGAGTTAGGAATAACACCACCTTCAGCGGCCACTTCTGCTGCTTCGGCGGCCACTGCGGTTAATGCGGGTTCCGCAATGGTGGTACCAAACCCTAAACAGAAAGCGAAGGTCAATAACCAAAACACGCTCCCCTTACGAGCAAAAGCTTGAGCCATCGACTCGCCGATTGGGAACAGACCCATTTCAAGGCCAAAGATAAAAAAAGTCAGTCCAAAAACCACCAGCACTAAGCCAGTTAGAATAGACAACAGATGAGGGAGTGGTTCTTGCAAAACAACAAGCTGGAAGAAAGCAATCACAGCCACGATCGGCAAGAGATCCCTTAGGCTACCTAACATGGCTCGAAACAAAGCAAGCACTGCCGTCATCGCAACTCCTAGTCATTGAAATTGTGTCTGGTTATTAATTACTAATAATCATGGCAAATCCTTATCATTCCTTATGTGACAAATATTACGCAGTTGGTAACATATCGGAGTAAAGTGCATAAGTGTGATAGCGGTATACATCCTAACCTGATGAATTTAATTTCATTCTTTCGTAAATTGATACGGCGTAATTTGGGTATCACACGATTGAAACCTTATGATCGTTATAGTGATTTTTTCGTATTGATTGGCGTTCAAAAACAAGCCATGTCTATAATTATGTTTAATAGGGAGATTGGTATGAAGATATTGTTAACTGGTGGTACGGGATTTATTGGTTCTGAATTGGTCAAAAGTTGGAATACTGACGATGTGACATTGTTGACACGGAGCCCCGAAAAAGCGAAGCAAAACCTAAATCACCTGAACCAGAATAACCTTCATTACATTCAATCTCTTGATGAGCTCAGTGATCTCAATGACTTTGATGTGGTGGTCAACCTCGCGGGTGAACCGATTGCCGATAAGCGTTGGAGTACAGAGCAAAAAGAGAGGATCTGTAACAGCCGCTGGCACATCACTGAAAAGCTGGTCGAATTAATTCATGCCAGTAGCAACCCACCACACGCTTTTATTAGCGGCTCAGCCGTCGGTTACTATGGCGATCAACAACAACACCCATTTGATGAATCACTACAAGTAGAAGACGAAAGTTTTCCTCACAAAGTCTGCGCGCACTGGGAAGATATAGCCAAGAGAGCCCAATCCGATGAGACGCGTGTGATACTACTAAGAACGGGGATTGTGTTAGGTAAAAATGGCGGTGCGTTGAAGAAGATGCTAATGCCCTACAAACTCGGAGTAGGCGGACCACTTGGTTCAGGCGAACAGTACATGCCTTGGATTCACATGCTTGATATGGTGAGAGCCATCAACCACTTATTGTCAACTCCTCACGCTCAAGGGGAATTTAATATGTGTGCCCCGCACCCTGTCACCAACAAACTGTTCAGCAGTACACTCGCCAAGCAACTACGCCGACCTCATTTCTTATTCACTCCGAAATGGGCAATGTCGCTTCTGATGGGTGAATCTTCTTGTCTGCTCTTTGACAGCATTCGTTCCAAACCAAAGAAACTCACTGAAATAGGATTTATCTTTAGTTACTCAAGAATAGAACCAGCCTTAAAAAACTTGTTACAACATCAAGATTAATTCTTTACCCTTGAGCGATAAAGACTCTAATGAAGGATTAAGCGTGAACAAGTCGATTCTGATCACCGGTTGCTCAACGGGTATTGGCTATACATGTGCGCATGCACTACAAAAGCGTGGTTTCCACGTCATTGCATCGTGTCGTCATCCGCAAGATGTACAGCGTCTGCAAGATGAGGGACTGACCTGCATACAGCTCGACCTTTCTAACCAAGAAAGCATTGAACAAGCTGCACAACTTGCTATTGAGCTAGCGCCTAACGGATTATATGGTTTATTCAATAACGGCGCTTATGGTCAAGCTGGCGCGCTAGAAGACTTACCAACCCAAGGTCTCAGAGAGCAATTCGAAACCAACTTCTTTGGCTGGCATCATCTTGTTTGTCAGATACTTCCGCACATGCGCGAACGCGGCGAAGGTCGAATCGTACAAAACAGTTCCGTATTAGGCTTTGCAGCCATGAAATATCGTGGTGCTTACAACGCTTCAAAGTTCGCGCTAGAAGGCTGGACAGATACGTTACGTTTAGAACTGCATGGCAGTGGTATTAATATCTCGTTATTGCAGCCAGGTCCAATAGAAACCCAATTTAGAAATAATGCCCTGAAAGCTTTCAATAAATGGATCACCATTGCTGGCAGCGCTCATCAAAAAGCTTATCAACAACAAAAAGACCGACTCGAAAAAGAATCATCGAACAACGCTTTTGTTCTCCCGCCTGAAAGTTGTATTGAACCGGTTTATCACGCACTCACCGCCGATAAGCCCAAACTCAGATACCGAGTGACGACCCCAACTAAAGTGTTCGCGGTATTGAAAAGAATTCTACCGAGTCGCTTGCTAGACCCTATTTTGAGAAAAGCAGCATAAATTACTAACTTTGCATCAACAGTCGCAAACTTTAATGTAACGATGTAATTTTTCCGTAACAATAAGATGTCATGATTGTCCTATCTCATCAATTATTCCCAATTGATGAACCTAATCTGGATATTTCATGACTTTAAACCGCCTTAATTGGGTCGGTGTGAGTCTGGCGATTACGTTGTTTATTCTGTTTTGAGTATCTTACGCTATGCCTCACTGACCACCTCAATGATAACGCTATGCCTTCCCTGTTGAGATCACCACTCTATCAACATAGAAGCATAGCGTTTTTCTATTTTGGCTCTTTTTATTTGAGATAACCAAGTTAGATCTTGAAGTTACCAGCATCTCCCCCCATATTTGCAACGTACCCACAAAACACACCTCAAGGAACGTAAATGCAATCTCCGCATATTGTTGAACTTAATGAGCAGAACTTTCGTCAAGTATTAGAAACCTCAATGCAGACGCCTGTACTCATCCACTTTTGGGCACCAATTAGCCAAGAAAGTGCTCAGGTGATCCCTGAACTGCAAACATTAACTCAGCAATACAACGGCGCTTTTACTTTAGCTCTGTTGAATTGTGAACAAGAGCAGGCAATTGCTAGCCAATTTGGCGTACAAGCACTCCCTACTATTGCACTGTTTGTTAACGGTCAGCCTGTTGATGGTTTGGGTGGCCCACAAAGCATAGAAGCGATTGTTGAAATGTTAGGAAAACATCTTCCTAGCCAAGACGAGCTCGCACTGCGTCAGGCTCTCGAGCAAATGCAAGCAGGCGAGCACGCACAAGCGCTCGCAGCAATGCAACAATTGCCAATAGAGCTGACGAGCAAAGGCGAGGTAAAACTGGCAATCGCAGAATGTTTACTAGAAACGCAACAGTTTGATCTAGCTGAAACTCAGCTAGCCACCATTCCTCTAGAGTACCAAGATAATTACTATAAAGGCTTAGTCGCAAAGCTTGAGCTTCACAAGCAAGCGGCAGACAGCCCTGAAATACAAGCATTAGAAACCGCTCTTCAGCAAGACCCAAATGACGCTAAGACAGCATCTGAATTAGCATTGCAATATCACCAAGTGAATCGCAACGAAGAAGCGATGGAACTGTTGTGGTCTTTCCTTGCAAAAGATCTAAATGCTTGCAATGGTGATATGAAAAAAGAATTCATGGATATCTTAAGTGCGCTTGGACAAGGTAACCCAGTTGCCAGTAAGTACCGCCGACAGCTGTACTCTCTGCTCTACTAACTAAACCCTAAAAGCACTAAAGATAAGCATCGTATATCTCATCGAAAATTGACAATTCAATCAATTAGTTTATCGAATAATAGAATGTAAAATGGGCCATAAAATCAATATTTTATGGCCCATTTCTCATTTATAAATTTGCTCAGAATTTAAATATGAGCCAGTATCAATACTGAACTATCAAAAACTTAAACTTGCAAAGGATTTTGTATGGCTATTGATACATTGATTACTATCGGCGTCTTTACTGCCGTCGCAATATTGTTTATTTTCGCCGGAGTAAAAACGGTTCCGCAAGGCAATAACTGGACCGTAGAACGCTTCGGCCGTTATACACAAACCCTCCAACCAGGTCTGAACCTGATCATTCCATTTATCGATAAAATCGGACAACGCATCAGTATGATGGAACGTGTTCTCGACATCCCGGCACAAGAAGTCATCTCCAAAGATAATGCAAATGTGGTTATTGATGCGGTGTGTTTCGTTCAAGTGATCGACGCGCCTAAAGCGGCTTATGAGGTGAATGATCTTGAGCACGCGATTCGTAATTTAACTCTCACCAATATCCGTACTGTACTGGGCTCGATGGAACTGGATGAAATGCTCAGCCAGCGAGACATGATTAACACCAAATTATTGAATATCGTTGATGAAGCGACAAACCCTTGGGGTGTCAAAGTTACACGTATCGAAATCAAAGACGTACAGCCACCAGCAGACCTTACCGCTGCGATGAATGCTCAGATGAAAGCCGAGCGTAACAAACGTGCAGATATCCTAGAGGCAGAGGGTGTACGACAAGCTGAGATATTGAAAGCAGAAGGTCACAAGCAATCAGAAATCTTAAAAGCAGAAGGCCAAAAGCAAGCCGCGATACTTCAAGCTGAAGCTCGTGAACGGGCTGCCGAAGCTGAGGCTAAAGCGACAGAAATGGTATCAACAGCGATTGCTCAAGGTGACATGCAAGCAGTCAATTACTTTATTGCACAAGGTTACACCGACGCACTGAAGTCTATTGGCCAAGCAGAAAACGGTAAGATCATCATGCTACCGCTCGAAGCGACTGGACTAATGGGTTCTGTTGCGGGTATTGCAGAGATGTTTGCACATAAGAATGACAAGGGTAGTAAGGACTAACTTATGGTCGAATTGCTCGAACAAGTAAACTACTGGCATTGGTTAGCGTTTGGCCTAGCATTGTTAGCGCTTGAGCTAATTGGAACCGCTGGTTACTTTTTATGGATAGGCATATCTGCCATGCTGGTCGGCGCCTTATTAGGCGCACTACCAATCGGTTGGCAGATGCAATGGCTATCCTTTGCGAGCTTCTCGCTTATCACCACTTGGCTGTGGTGGAGAAGACAGCTATCTAGTGACAAGCAATCTGACTCTACTCGAGACCTTAATCAGCGA
Organism: Vibrio sp. 10N.247.310.24; assembly: GCF_041467175.1. NCBI lineage: Bacteria > Pseudomonadati > Pseudomonadota > Gammaproteobacteria > Vibrionales > Vibrionaceae > Vibrio > Vibrio sp. 10N.247.310.24. Next base: position 5,108 of record NZ_JBFSUD010000058.1, on the reverse strand, counting down.
GAGAAACAACTGATTGGAAGAAAGACTCGCCTGTTAGAGCCGGTACAAAAAGGTAACTGCAGGATAAAGCTAGGGGATAGCTCATGGTCTGCGATGAGTACACATGATATTGATGCGGGAGAGGAAGTCGTGATTACTGCTGTCGATGGCATTGTTCTCACGATAAGCCCTACTAAACAATAATCAAGAAAACCCTCCGTCAAAGCCATAAGTAACCAACTTATGGCTTTTTCTCTACAAGTGAATCGATAATTGGGCAATGGCTATTTGAGTCACCAGGGCATTGTTCAACCCACTCTTTCAATGTCTTCTGAATGATCAGTAAGTCTTCAATTTTTTTATTCACTTCTTCCAATTTACTTAACGCTTTTGCTTTAACATCGGCACTTTCGCGACATGGGTTGTCGGCTAATTCAACAAGCGCACGACACTCATCAAGCGAAAAACCAGCGCTTCTCGCTTTCGCTACGATTCCGAGTTCCTTGATCTGCTTCTCACCATAAGACCGATAACCATTTTCAGAACGTAACGGTGCAGATATCACCCCTTTGTCTTCATACAAACGAATAGACTTAGGTGATAACTGCGTGAGGCTTGCAACTTCGCTTATGTTCATAATATTACTCAAGTAAATATCGCATAAAAACTATTTAGAAACCTAAGACTATTATTCAAACATCTAGGAATGCTAACTACCGAAACAAAAAAATTGAAGCAATATAATGTTCGAAAATAAAGTCTGCTGTTTATGGCTATTTTACATCAAATGATGAGAGTAGCTTAGATTTTCCAACAAACCCAAACACCAACTATCAACAAGTTACTGTTTGAAATAGCAAAATAGGCATTCGTTATTTTTCATAGGAAATTTTTTGATTTTTTTGATTTTTGAGAAATACCTCACATACTAATGAATATCTCTTGTTTGAAGAGATTTTTAGTGAGGTGTCATTATGAAATGTTATCTAGCGTTAATTTTTAGCTTAGTTTTAAGCTTCTCTGTATCCGCCCAAAATGTAGGAAGCACTGCATCTGGACCGATCATAAAATGTGACTTAGGAAGTAGTGTTGTAGAATATATGCCTATCGTTATATGCAAGCATAGTAATGGTAAGGTTCTACACTAACAAAAAAGGAGCCTAGGCTCCTTTCCTTTAAAACTCGATTAATTGTTTGATTATCGTTTTACGTTCTTCTTTGGAAGCTTTGTTAAACCAATATTCGAACATTTCAATCTCTTTGACATTATCACCTAAAGAATCAACAACACCATTTCGATTTGCTACAGACCAGTTAATAACAGAGTCTCTTTGTTCTGTTGGAATTTGTTCAAACCAATATTTTGACATCTCTTGAGCTTGGCTTACCGGCTCTTGCTGAAGCGCGGGAACTGCAACCACAGGTGCTGCTACCATCACTGGTTTAGCTGTTGCGTTTTTATCACCCGTATTTACGATTGCTTCGATGTAGCCAGCAGGAATAGAAAACGAAATGCTATTCGCATTTGAAACCTGGACATCAAAAATTAGATCTTTAAAAGGTGCTTCGTTGAAGATTTCATTAGATACAGGAAATTTCACATACTGTGTTTGAGTACATATATCGCTGCATGTTTCAGCTGAAGCCGCATAAGGTTTTAATGGCACTTTACCTTCAGAACCTTGAACTAAGACAGAGCGATACTCGTTGTAATTTTTAAAGTACTGAAGCTCCATCGTTATGTATGAATCAGGTACCGTTACAGTACTGTTTGGGGTAACGTAATTTAGCTCTAAAGACGAGTTAACTAGCTGACCTTGTCTAACTTCAAGCACATCAGGAGACAACGACTCACCAACGACGATTTGGTAATTTTGCTTACTCTCTATTCTTTTAACGGAATCTGTAAAATCACTATTAGAATCTAATGTTGTACATCCAATTAAGAATAAAGGAATCGATGCTAAAACTATTTTTTTCATATTAACAACCTCGAGGGTTTCCCCATAATATTATTCGATGCCTTTTCTTTCTTAGGCTGGGCCAGAAATGAATATGCGCCGACTAACAAGTCAGCGCATCTCTTTACTTAAAGCATGGGTTCGATTAGAAGCCGTACTCTAAACCAATACGTGTAACGAACGTATCTGTTTGTGCGCCATCAGATTTGATATCGCGTTGAGCTAGACGGATGTAAGGAACAAAACCGTTATGAACGTACATTAGCTGACCTGAGATTACGCTATCTTCATCAGCGTTTTTAACACCGTCAGTTTCAGACTCTAGGTTAGCCGCGTAACCTAGCTTGAAGCCCCAAGGGCCGTTCCAGTATTGACCAATTACAGAGTATGAAGCCTGTTCAGACTTAGCACCGCCTTGAACATCTGACTCACCCGCTTTGTAGGCTGCAGAAATACCGAAACCTGCAGGAAGTGATGCCTCAAAACCAATCAAGTAACCGAATGTATCAGCAAGCTCTTGAGCAGTTGCAGCAGACTGGAAGTTACTACCAACGGCTACAGTATTACCGCCTTTGTCTTTACAGCCAGCAGCTGTCTCACAAATACCCCAAGCTGAAGCGCCTGCGGCTTTTGTTTCACGATCTGATTCAGATTCAACTGCAGCGTGGAAAGTAACCGTATCAGCTAAACGGTAGTGAGCCGCCGCGCCGTAGAAGTAGTTATCTTTAACACTAGAGTCACCACGACCTGTTGCTAGGTTGAATGTAAAACCATTCAAGTCAGCAGAGTCGTATCGAGCCATATCACCATGACGGTCACGGTTGTATTTAACATCGCCGCCCCAGTCCCATACTGCGCCCAAACCTGGGTTAGCATAAGGCCAGTCAATTACTTCATACATTGGCGTCAGCATACGACCAAAACGTACTTTACCCCAGTCACCTTGCAGGCCTAAGAACGTATCACGATTACCTAGTGTCGCACCGTCACCGTTTTCACCAACGTAACCAGATTCAATTTGCATGAATACGTTCACGTTCTCGAACATGTCTTTACTTGCACGGAAACCAATTCGAGATTCATTCTCGTAATCGTATCCCGTACCTGTATCAGTTTTTACGCCGTTTTTAGTTTTTTCTGAATCGTAGTTAACAACAGAGATTGCTGCTACACCGTAAGCCTGAACGTTAAAATCTGAGATAACACCAACTTGAGAAGATTCAGATGCGAATGCACCACTTGAAATCATCGCAACTGCAGCACCAAGTAAAGTACGTTTGAAAATTTTGTTTTCCATGGAATAAAACTCCTAAAAATGGATATAGCTGTTTGAATATTTCCCGCCTAAAGTTGGCCGCCGTAGAGAGAAATACCTTTTCTTGTTTGAGAACCCTGAAACACCGAATTCTCGATTTCCTTTCTGGTTATACACAATGTGCATCCATGCCAATAAGACTAACTTCACCCAAAAAAAGATCAATGAGAACTTAATTTTCATCTAAAAAAATATGAGTTGGTGCAAATTTATCATGTACTTAGTGATCCAGATCTACTAATTGAAAAAACCGAGGGATCAAAGAGTAAAAACATTAAAAAACAAAAGCTTACTAACACAGCAGCCTCTTAAAAATTGATATCACTCGCATTTAGCAAACAACTATAACAACATTTCATTAATGTTGAGCGTCATCACTGTCCTGATTTCATAGTTCGTATAGGAACAAATTTCTCAACAATTAAAAAGTGATTACTTTTATATCAGAAACGAAAAAGGCACTCCCTTGAAAGGAGTGCCTTTGAGCTTTTTTTATCTGTATTTACTTACGAAATAAGGGCTATTAGATCTTCTTCTGTTCTTATTTCGATACCTAAATCTTGTGCTTTAGTCAGTTTAGAACCAGCGGCTTCACCAGCAAATAAGATATCCGTTTTCTTAGACACGCTACCGGTTACTTTTGCACCTAAAGCTTGCAAAGCAGCTTTCGCTTCGCTGCGACCTAATTTAGAAAGTGAGCCAGTCAACACAACTACTTTGCCTTCTAACGGTAGCTCTTGATCATCCGCAACAGCTTCAATTGCAGGCCAGTTAACTCCAAGCTCGATAAGTTGGTCGACTACTGCTCTGTTTTTCTCTTGTGAGAAGAAGCTCGTGAGGTGACTTGCTACGATGTCACCAATATCTGACACTTCAACCAACTGCTCATGAGTTGCAGCTTGAACCAACTCTAGCGTTTTAAAGTGCTGAGCTAAGTTCATAGCCGTCGCTTCACCGACTTCTCGAATTCCTAAAGAATAAAGGAAGCGTGCCAATGTCGTGTCTTTCGCTTTGTTAAGCGCACTCACTACATTCTGTGCCGATTTAGGTCCCATACGATCAAGAACCGTAATCACGCCCGCGCTCAACTTAAACAGGTCCGCTGGCGTTTCGACCATTTCGCGATCCACAAGCTGTTCTATCACCTTTACGCCAAGGCCATCGACATCCAGCGCCTTTCTAGACACAAAGTGCTTAAGTGCCTCTTTACGCTGCGCCTGACACACTAAACCGCCAGTACAACGCGCTACAGCTTCGCCCTCTACGCGCTCCACTGCAGAATTACATACAGGGCAAGCATCAGGGAAAACTATATCTTTTGCCGACTCAGGACGACGATCTTGTACCACAGCCACAATTTGTGGGATCACATCCAAGTGTCACCTTGCATCTAATATTTCATATAGAAAAAGGCCTTGCAATCACTAGATTAATTACATTCAAGTACTACACTAAAGGTAGTTGAAACTATCAACAAGGGCATACTATGTTAAACTATGAAGACAGACTCATATTTTTGTCTAAGTTTCTTCGTTTTGATATATATGAATTGATAAGAAAATATATAAATAATCAGAGTAAAAGCCAGCAAAAACAACTTTCGCTTACCTTGGTTCAGTACGTCGAACTAATATATGTGCCCTTTAACAATGACGAGACGAACGAACTAATTCTTAGCTTGACCTACATTCGTGCAGACCTCTGCCAAAGATATAAAATAAAAGCTGCTAAAGATTGTTATCGCCACATTAACTTGCTAATAGAACACATGTTGGATCAGGGCTGTTTCAAAAAAGAATGATCTGCTCCAGTAAGACTGGACACCGCATTAAGCGACATATTGTTTTTCAAAG
>NZ_JBFSUD010000057.1:0-30504 GCF_041467175.1 Vibrio sp. 10N.247.310.24 | reverse complement strand
GGGGATTATCTGCTAACTGCAAGATCGTTCAAGTCTTCTTAAACGATCGGCATTAATACCGATTACCCTGCGTTGTAGTGGATTTTGAAGTGCTAACAATGCCTTAAGTTTTCTTTCAGGCAAAAGAAAGGCTCGCGTGACTAGTGCGAGCCTTATGCAGTTTAGGGGGTAAACCACAATCTGATATTAATTTGGGTAATTATTTAACTTATGAGCCAGTATGCACCTGTGCGCATTGATGTACTATTTTTATATGATTCATCGCGATAAATCAATCGATAAAAGTTAGAGTTTGGTCAATTTAAACCATACAGATTGAAATGATTTAGCGATCTACATCTCGAAAATCATCATAAAACCCATAAAAATCAGATCTATAGGCTTCTCATTTGCCAATAGCCTTCACCATTGGTCGAGAGTTGGCAGTGTAAATAATCAAGCGTATCTGCGACTATTCCTGAAATGCCTTGTGGTGGATTGAATAACAACAAACCACTGCCGATTAGGCGATCATCCCCTTTCGGGTCTCGAAGGCGAAGCTCCGACTTAATTGGACTTGGCAGCAAACCATCTTTCACTGCAGTAACACAGTGATTCAGAATCAGTGAGCTCTTGTCATCCGTGTAAAGCGGGTACCAAATCAGTGCAGATACCTTTTCTGATTGTTGATACGCTTTAACCAAGGCATCAATCACTGCGAGATATTCAGAATCGGTTTCATAGGGAGGATCGATAACAATCAGGTGATGATTATCGTGTTTTGCTACATCATCAGGCAGCGCTTTGAGCCCATCACCTGCAGTAATAGTGAGCTTGCTTGAAACATCAAGGTCACGTTGTAACGTCTCAATATTAGTTTGCAGTAAATCAGCTTCATCTTGCTGAATGTCTGAAAAATAGAAACTATCTTGGCTGCGGCCTTGTTGGTAAGTGATGGCTGCTGAGCCCGGATAGAGAGAGATAAGTTGATTCGGATTGTAGTATTCCAGCACCGACATAAAAGAAGCGAATGCTGGAGGAAGATAAGCTTTGTTTCGCCACAAGTACCCGACCCCTTCAGCGAACTCACCCGCGTGATTGCTTGGCGCTGTGGTGAGGTCATAACACCCTGTGCCTGAATGCGTGTCGATAACATTGAGGCGAGAGTGTTGCTGCATTAATGATTGAACCAGTGCACTCAATACTGGATGCTTGAGTGCATCACCGTGGTCGCCTACATGACATTGATGTCGATATTCCATTACCTTGCCTCATTTCTACTGACGTCATATAAACATACTTCATATAATGAGGGCTTGCCTGCTCAATCCATTGTTTTTTGAAATAGCCTCTCTTTTAACTAACTGACTGACTCTTATAAAAAATAAAGCCCTTCGTCTTGCTACAAACGAAAGGCTTTGCTGAACTCACTCGTTAGTCAATGAGGACTAAGGCTGAGCGCTATCTAATTAGAAAACTTAAGCAATCAGGAAACTAAGGATACTCACCCTCAACTTCGATTACTGGTTTCACCTGATAGTGACAAGGCTGCAATCCAAGTAATTTAGGTAGGGTGATGCCTACTGAAATGGAGGACCACGTACCGCTGACAATACCCACAACGAGTGCAATAGCGAAACCTTGCAGTGCCGCGCCACCCAGTAGCCAAAGCGCAGAGACGGTAATTAGAGTTGTTCCTGAAGTCACCATGGTGCGTGAGAAGGTCGCTTTAACTGATTCGTTAAGCAGGTTGTCAGTATCACCGTTTGGATTGCCGCGCAGCATTTCACGAACACGGTCAGCAATGATGATCGAGTCATTCAATGAGTAACCCAAAATCGCCAACACGGCCGCTAATACAGTCAGGTTGAACTCAAACTGAGTAAAGGCGAACAAACCTAAAATAAGCGTCACGTCGTAAATGATTGCAGCAAGAGCACCAAGTGCCAAACGCCATTCAAAACGTACACTCAGGTACAGCATAATCATTAGGAAACACACCAATACCGCCAAGCCACCTTGGTCAACCATGTCTTGACCCACTTGAGGGCCAACCACGCTGCTGTTAAGCACTTTTACTTGGTCGCTCACAGAAGACAAAGCATCAACTAAGTTTGGCTGTGGAGCGTCTGTCAGTTGGCTGTAACGAATTGTCCAGCGATCCTGTTCTGCCATACCAACCACTTGAACGTCTTGTTGAAAAGCAGTGTCGAGCTTGGTTTTTAACGCATCTTTGGTTACTTGATCAGAGAGTTGAACCTCGGCAACCACACCGCCAGTAAAGTCCAAACCCCAGTTAAAACCTTTCACTGCCACCAGCATCACAGAGCTCATGAACAGCACAATAGAAATCACAGACATCACCTTACGAAGGCGAGTCATGTTTTTATCTGAAATATAGCGGTCTGAAATAGTCATTTTTGAAGTACTCATGCTTAAATCCTTACGTCGTGGCGTTGGTCACGCCCCCAAACCAAATTGATGATCGCTCGTGAAGCAAAAATGCCTGTGAACATACTGGTTAGAAGACCTAAGCCCAGTGTCAGAGCGAAGCCCTGAATCGGTCCATTACCAATGGTATATAGAGCCACAGCAACGATCATGGTGGTGACGTTAGCATCGAAAATTGACGAGAATGCGCTATCGAAACCACGGTCGATAGAGCTAGCAAAGCTGCGCCCTTCTTTCATCTTGTCTCGAATACGCTCGAAGATAAGCACATTGGTATCTACCGCCATACCGACGGTCAGTACTAAACCCGCAATACCCGGCAGAGTTAATACCGCACCCGGTAGCAGCGCAATCAAACCAAACAATGTGGTCATGTTAACCACCAATGCGCAGTTCGCGACCCAACCAAGACGGCGGTACCATAGCGCCATAAACGTTAGCGTAAGGCCAAGGCCAAGTGCCAAAGCAGCAAAGCCGTTAGTTACGTTTTCAGCACCCAAAGATGGGCCAATAGTACGTTCTTCAATGATGGTCACTGGCGCAGTCAATGAACCCGCACGCAGCAGTAACGCAAGCTCTTGCGCTTCAGCCAAGCTGCCAGCACCAGTAATTCTGAAACGACTACCCAGTTGAGACTGGATGTTTGCCACACTGATCACTTCACTGTCTTGCTTGCTGTTGCCCGCTCTATCACGACTGTATTCGCTGTACACGGTTGCCATTGGCTTACCGATGTTATGGCGTGAAAACTCAGACATTTTCTTACCACCAGAAGAATCTAGGGTAATGTTTACTTCTGCGCTGCCCATCTCACCAATGCCACTACGAGCATCGATAATGTGTTCACCGCTCAGTACTGCTTTGCGAGCGACAACGACACGGTTACCATCTGTATCTTTTAGCGTTTGAGTATTACGAGTTGCATTGTCGTAAACAGAGTAAAACGCCAAAGATGCGGTTGCACCAATCACGTCTTTTGCTGCTGCAGGGTCTTGAACACCTGGCAATTCAATACGAATACGGCTTTCACCTTGGCGTTGAATCGATGCTTCTGTGATGCCTAATTCTTCAATACGGCTGCGCATGATTTGCAGGTTTTGTTGAACGGTTAGGTTGCGTAGCGTTCTTTGCTCTTCTTCAGACTGAGTTAACGTCAGTGACTTATCTGAACGATCACGTAGCCAATGTGGGGACTCTTCACGAATCAGCTTTTGTGCTTTTTCGAAATCGGCGTCGGTACGGAAATCAAACTGAACTTGGTTGTTGACCACTTTACCACGTGCATAACGCACCTGACTGGTCACCTCATCGACCATCGCTTGCGCTTGTGCGTGGTAAACCGATTCCATGTCCACTTCTAATAAGAACTGCACACCACCACGTAAATCAAGACCTAACTGAATCGGTGCAAAGCCCATGTCAGTCAGCCATTTAGGTGCTGCTGGCTCCATAGCAAGCGCAACCGTCGCGTTGTCGAGGAAGCGCTCATTAAGCACTTCTTTGGCTTTCGCTTGTTGCTCAGCGTCTTCTAAGATCACCACTAAACGTTTGTCTTTTTGAAAGGCTGATTTGGCTTGGATACCTTCGCTCGCAAGGTATTGAGTAATTTGAGTGGCGTCGATCGTCTGCTCAGAGCGGTTACTGATTTGAACCGAGGCGTCTTCGCCAAACCAAGAAGGTAGAGCGCTTAGAATCATGATGATGATGGTGGCAATAAGCACCACGTATTTCCACTTTGAGTAGTGGTTAATTTGTTTTCTTGGAATGCGTTTTTTCACAGTCAAGATCTCTTCTTTTTACCAATCACCGTAAACACGTGCTCAAAAATAGCACCGGAAAAAAGCAGTGATCGAGCGTTTTAACCAGCTAGGATGGCCAGTTATTTACTGCGATTGGTATAACTAATGTTTTGCGAACACGAACGACAACTAGTCACAACCAAAACAAGCTGATTGAGTAACAGTGAGGCTAATAATTGTGTGTCGCTATATTGGGTTAATTGGCGAGTTCAACGAGCGCGAGGCGACCATCGATACGACCAATTTAAGGTCAAACGATTAGCTAAGAAGTTCTCGAAAATGCGAGTATTGAATGTTGCCCTCTTTCCACCCAGAAAGCCGGGAGGACGGAGAACTCACAATGCTGGTCCAATGCAGCTTGGAATCCAACAACGGCGTATTGAAGAGCAGAGAAGCCAGTATTGAAGGGGGAGAAAAGTCGATCAGTAGATGATAAGCAGGCTCAAGATCGGCCACGCTTTCTTGCTCGTTGCTGAGCATACGTCTGAAGTTTGCAGCCTGGAGGCTCGACTCGGTGTCATGATAGTTGGAACTGTCATCTAATGACGTGGTGCCAAACGGAGCCTTATCGCACTCTAAATAGGCCGACGGATTATCCGTAGTGGCTTGTTTACACTGTTTTATCGAGGAAGATTGTTCATTCTGCGAAGATTGCTCTTGAGCCGACTGAATTTGGAATGGCTTAGAAGGAAACGAATAGCCGTTAGAGTTCACTAAGCCAAAGCTCAGTAAAAACAACATTAAGACTAATCGGGTACCTAGTTTAAGCAATTAACAATAATCCTGAATAGTAAACACTGCGACAATATATAACAGCTATGAAAGTTACAATTGATTTAGAAACACAACCGAACACATTTGACACTACGCTGACAATTGCTGACCTCCTAGCGCTGTATTCACGCATACAAAGTCGTCAAAAAACAAAAAGCCAAGCAATGAATGCTTGGCTTTAATGGGGTATTTGTCGAAGCACTTTTGGCTATCGTTTTCACGCTCTACTTTAGGCTTTAGGCTTTAGGCTTTAGGCTTTAGGCTTTAGGACGCATGATGTTCTTAACCTTACGGCTGTTCTCACCAAAAATACGCTGTATTAGATCATTCATATCTTCAGTGGATATCGATCTCGCCACGCGCTCAACTTGAGACAAGGCTTCGATATCGTAACCATGAAGTAGATAACGAGACACATACCACGCTTGGTCAATAGAGCTCATCTCGAGAGGCGTGAAGTCAGCTTCAAACTGTTTCACAACCGCGTGCATTTCCTCTTCAGAAACGCCTTGTAGAAGGTCTGCAATCACTTTATCAATCGCCACTTCCACTTTATCAACATTCTCTGGCGCTATCATCGCACCGACAACCCACTCGTTACTCAACTCACTGTCTGCTGACGCTGAGAATGTATAAGGCGAGTAATCTAAGCTCAAATCTTCACGAATATAGGTATCTAAGCGAGTCGCTAACAAACGTTCCAGTATGCTTTCCATGAAGATATCTTTTGACGTAACAACTTTTTCAACCGTGGTTACAGTACTAGGTTCAGCAATGACTCTTAAGACGTACTCCGCGCTATTCACGTTGTTGATGGCTAAATCAATGCGTGGTTCTGATGGTTGCTTGTAAGCCACCTTAAAGTCAGGGACTAGAGCTTTTTCTAATGGAATAGAAGCCAAATATTGCTGAACCAAAGGCTTCAATACGCTTGGATCAATATCACCAACGATCACCAATTGGTTATGCCTCATTTGACCAAACAGTTGCTGATGAATGTGGCTGATATCTTCCACAGAAACCACTTCAACACGGTCTTTATTAACAAAGAGGTGACGGCTTTCTTGACGATAAATATTTTGGTTTATTGCACGTTCAAACTGGCCAACAGGGCTGCTCAAGAACGATTCTTGACCTTGTACAAACTCCTGCTTCACAGCTTCTAGCTGCTCGGGACTTATTTTAGGCGCGGTTATGAAAGTATAAAGCGCAGCAAACGTATCTTTTAGCCCATCTTTTTTGATATTAAATTCAACACCATGACGAGTATTGCCTATAAAAGAATCGGCTTGAATATTTTCACGGTCAAGGTACGCTTGAAGTTCAGAACCGGTCAAATCACCCACACCACTTCGAGCAAAAGTAGGCAATGCAACCTCAACCGCTGGGTATAAGCTTGGCTCCAAAGCAGCCTTTCCCCCCAAACTCATGTACATCACGCCAACATCATCATTCGCCAGTGAGTCACGTAAGTACCACATATCAATGCCATTACTTAACGTCCATTTTTGAATGTATGGGTCGACAGATACTTGTTCAACCAACACAACATCGCCTTGCGAACTCGGTACCGCAAAAGCACTGCCCGCCGCAGCAACCAACGGCGCGGTGCCCGTTTCTCTATTAGTACCTATTTCGCTATAAGTAGCTTTCAAGCTATCTAACGAGTTATTGATTGCGGCTCTATTTTCAGCCTTATTCATGCCAATGATCATGAAATAATCACCAGAAAGTATGCTTTTTATGTTGTCATTAATCACTTCAAGACTGACGTTGGAAATGAAAGTTTCCATACTTGCCTGAAAATCTTTCTGTGATTGAACGATTCGCCCCGTCACTAAGGCACTTGCCTTATTGTTCGCGTGATCGACACCGTCCTCTTTATCCCAATCATGCTCAATATTATCGAGCAAGTTTTGGTAGTAGTGCTGTTCACCGACGATCTCCGCTTGCGACACACCGTAATCCCGCAATGATGCCAACGTCGAGAGCATCTTTTGCTGAGTCACTTCACGACTTCCAACAGGGAATCCAATACTGGTTGATGAGTAAAGCAGAGCACCCATTTCAAGACTGTCTGACGCTATCCATTGAGTCGGCAAAGCCGCATCATTAAATACCGCCTCAAGTCGTTGCTGAATCAATAACTGGGAGGTTTCATCCAACCAACGTTGGTGCTGTTGATCGTGAGTTTCAATGATGTTTGAACCTCGGTTAAACGTCAGTGAAATACTTGGGGCTTCTCTCTTCGTATACTCAACATAGTCACCTTCGTTGAAAGTGGTGACTGTCTGTTTCACTGGTTTAGGCGTTTCACCACGCTGCCAACTAGAAAACTTCGCTTCAATTAATGGGATCACGGTTTCGATATCCACATCACCTGAAACAACAAGCTCTACGATTTGTGGTTGATACCAAGTCTGGTAAAAGTTGTTTAGGGTTTGAGAAGTGGCATTTACAACCGATTCTTTAGTTCCCAATGCGTCTTGAGATTGATACGGTCCACCTTCAATAAAGTGGTCATAAAACACTTCAGGGAATGACTTATCATCAAGGCGAGCCATACGAAACTCCCCAAGAACCACACCTTTTTCTTTTTCAACTTCTGAACTGGCGAGATCCAATCCATCACCGATGTCTCGCATCCACGTTAGGGCAGACTGTAATTGGACGTTATCGGGTAAATCTAGCTGATATACCGTCTCTTCATAAGAGGTGTAGGCATTAATATCAGCCCCAAAACTAGCACCTGCATCTTCAAATAGGCGAATCACATCGTTTTGCGAGAAGTTCTTACTGCCATTAAATGCCATGTGTTCGACAAAATGCGCATAACCTTCTTGTTGACGAGTTTCTTGAATAGAGCCTGCATGTACGACTAAGCGAACAGAAACTGGCGCTTCATGATCAGGATAAACATGGTAGGTAAAGCCATTCTCTAGTTGGCCTGAAGTCCAAGCCGGGTCCGGTTGGATGAAGGTGTCAGTCGTTTTTGATGTTGAACTACAGCCAACCAGGGTAAGGCATACTGCCGTCGCTAAATAATATGTTTTCATAACAACCTCTTAATGTCATTCATCGACAATATACAGCTTGAGTTAATGATTATTATTTAATACCGAACTGAATGAGTATCTTTGTGATCTGGATCTTTATTTTATAAATCATACTCAGTTATATAAGGCGCGAATTGCGATCATTTAAAAGTCAGTAACGAGTTTAAAGACTAACCCTAACCCAAATAAAAAAGCCAAATGACTTAGCATTTGGCTTAGATTCGACATCATATATTCAGGGTGAAAGCGACTTTTCTGAAAAGTCACTTTACTCAATCAGCTTAACTTTGTGGCCTTAACAAGTTCTTCAACTGGTAGCTGTTATCTCCAAAAATTTCTTTAGCATACTCAGTCATATCTTTACTAGAAATTGAATCTGTCGTTCCTTGTAAGTCAAACAGTGCCTCAACACCATAGTCATGAATTAAGTAACGTGAAATAAACCAAGCTTGTTGAGTAGGCTTATATTGAAGTGGCGTGAGGTCAGCCACTAGCTGTTTAGCTGCCGTTCGAGTCTCTTCTTCAGAGATCCCTTTGACAGCTTCAGCAATAATTTTATCGATCGCCTGTTCAACCTGATCTAAGTTTTCAGGGGCTGTTAAGGAGCCCACCAACCAGTCGTAACTTGGCTCACTGTCTTGAGCGACCGAATACACGTAAGGTGCATAATCCAAGCCTAACTCTTCACGAACATAAGCAGTTAGGCGACTCGACAATACGCGCTGCAGCATATCATCCATAAACACATCTTTTGCTGTTTTATCCCGAGCTTGCTGGGAAATTACACGCAACAAGTACTGACTGCTGTCTTCATTGTTGATCGATACATCTATTCGCTCTTCTGAATCCGTTTTATAAGCCACCTCATAATTAGGAGATTCAATCACTTCTAGTGGCAATGAAGCAACATATTGGCGTACGAGGGGCTTAATTTCAGATGGCTTAATATCAGCAACGATGACAAGCGTATTGTCTCTTAACTTCTGAAAGAGTTGATGCTGTATATCAAGTATATCTTGAGGTGTAACAGCTTCAACATCTTCACTTTCCAACATGATATGACGACTACTATCTTGATAGCTGTTGCGATTCACCATCTGGGTAAACTGTCCCAATGGGGTTTCTAGGTAGGCAGTACGACCTTGCGTGAATTCAGACTTCACTGCCTCAAGCTGATCGCTGTCGATTTTAGGTTCGGTCACAATGGTATACAGTGCAGCCAAGCCTTCTGCGAGCGTCTTCTTCTTAGTGTTTATTTCCAACCCGTGATGAGTGAAGTTAATGAAGGGGTAAATTTGGATGTCTTTACGTTTCAAATGGGAATTTAATTCCGAGCCACTGAATTTACCAACGCCACTGCGATTCGAAGCTGGAATGGCCACCTCTAGCGCAGGAAATAAAGAAGGATCTAGGGCTGACTTACCACCTTCACTGGCATAATAAACGCCAACATTATTACCCACCTCAGGGTTTCGTAAATACCAAACCTCGATACCATTGCTCAATGTCCATTGCTGTAAGTTAGGATCCTCACTCACCTGAATTTGTTTCACAATGTCGCCTTGAGATTCTGGCACGCTAAACGCAGAACTTGCGGTAACGAGCAGTGGTTTGTTACCCGTCTTTTTATAGGCTTTTCTGACATCTTTTAGCTCATTCTCCATGGCTTGAAGATCTTCCTTAGAAGATAAACCTAACCCCAAAATGTAAGGGCTAGAAAGCAAATCATCTAAGTTATCATTCACGGCCTCGAGATCCGTATTCGCAAGAAACGTTTTCAAACTCGACTTATAATCAAGCTGTGATTGAACGGGTTGGTTAATCACCAATGCTGTCGATTTACCATCAGCATGAGCCACAGCATCCATTTGATCCCAGTTTAGTTGAATATCGTCAAGGTTCGCTTGGTATTGCTGAAGCACACTCGCCAACTCATATTCACTTACGCCATAATCACGCAAAGAGGCGAGAGTAGAAACAAACTGCTGCTGACTTTGCTCTCGGCTACCAACAGGAAAACTGACCGTAGTAATCGAATACCTTTGGTACTCTAATAAGTAGGGTGTTGAAAAAACCCACTGCACAGGTAACGCAGCGTCAACAAAGTCAGAATTCAACCTTTGTTGGATAAGTTGTTGAGCAATATCATCTAACCAAAGCTGATGTTGTTGCTCATGGCTCTGTGTCACTCTTTCCCCACGATCAATGACTATCCCGATGCTCGGTGGCTCGACAGCAGATCCATACGCCACAAAATCTTGAGTATTGTAATCCACTGACGTGTTCTTCACGGGAACCGGTGTTGTGCCTCTTTGCCAATCAGAGAAAGTGTCTTCAATCAAAGGGATCACTTCTGCCAGTGTGATATCACCAGAGACAATCACTTCGGTTAACTGAGGTTGATACCAGGTTTGGTAATAGTTCTTTAATTCTTGAACATTCGCTTTAGAAACGGATTCTTTATTGCCAATAGGATCGTTACTTTGGTAAGTCGTCCCTTCAACCAGATGATCGTAGAACTTAAACGAGAGAGGTTTATCTTCAACTCGCGTGTATCGAAACTCTCCAAGTATCACACCTTTCTCTTTTTCGATTTCAGCTTCGGACAGCAATAAACCATCGCCAATGTCTCTAAACCAAGCCAGCGCTTTATCTAAATTCTTATTGTCAGGTAGATCTAATTTATAGAGGGTTTCTTGGTAAGAGGTGTAAGCATTTAAGTCTGCACCAAAACTGGCACCAGATTGCTCAAATAGCTCAACCACCTCATTTCCTGAAAAGTTCTTGCTGCCATTGAACGCCATATGCTCAACAAAGTGGGCGTACCCTTTCTGTTGTTCGCTCTCTTGCAAAGATCCGGCATGCACTAGTAAGCGTACCGAGACCGGTTGTTCTTGGTCAGGGTAGACATGGTAGGTTAATCCGTTATCTAACTCTCCTTTGACCCAGTATGGATCGGATTTCAATAACGTTTGTTGTTGAGGAGTAGAGCTGCAACCTAGCAATGTGGAGCTCAATACGACGACTAAATAGTATGCTTTCATAACGATCTCTTTGAAGGGCTTTCCTCCAATATATCCGATCGCAATAGCATAATAATTTTATATAAATTCAGTCATTTAAATTTTGAGAGACAATCTAAACATGCATGAAACTGTCAACTTTATAAATTACACAAGCTGATAGTCATAGGTTGTAGATCGGGGTATCAGGTCCTCTTAAATTCGCTTCATCTCCAAGCTTATGATTCGATTCCTTTAAACTAATTTATTGGATTCCTTTAAACAAGTTTCTCACATCCCTTTAAAAAGAGCTTGGGAAGCACGGCTGATCGGTAACTTTTCTCCAGAAACATACGCCGACATCTGACCTGAGAGCCCTTTCTTTACCTTATCAATGGCCGACACTTTCACCACCACCGAACGATGGATCTGCCAGAACTCATCCGGGTTAAGCTGGGCGATCAGCTCTTTTAGAGACACGCGAAGAATAAACTCCTCTAGAGAGCCGCCTTGGCTTTTTTTGAATATCGAGACGTACTTGTCTTCCGCTTTGAAGTAAGCCACATCATCGACAGCGATTAAGTGAATGTCTTCTCCGACACTGGCTTTAAGCCATGTTAGATATTGAACTTGCTGTGATGTTGATTGAGATAATAGCTGAAGCTGACTCATTAACGCCGTAATATCGGGCTGTTCTGGCGTAATACCTGATTGTGTTTGATTGCTCGACAGACGCGCTTGCACCTTCTGACATGTCGCTAGTAAACGCTCTTCATTGATAGGCTTAAGCAGGTAATCCATCGCATTGTGCTCAAAAGCTTTGACCGCGTATTCGTCATAAGCCGTGATAAACACAATCAATGGCGGTGAAGCTAGCTTCTTGAGTTGTTTCACCAGCGAGATGCCATCTAGCTCAGGCATACGAATATCGAGAAAAGCCACGTCGGGCTTAAGCTGCTGAATACTCTGCATCGCCTCCAAACCATTTTGTGCCTTGCTGACGATCTCTAGCTCCGGCCAAACCTCAGCCAAACTCTTGTCTAGGTGGTGCCTTAACAGTGCTTCATCGTCTGCGATAATCGCCGTTACGATCGGCTGTACTGCTGGGTTGTTCATGGTTAGTCCTTTAAATTCACACTGTAAATCGTCTATTTTTCGTCACTGTTCTGTGCTTTCTGGTCTGTAATTCTAGGCGGCTGCATCAGTCAACGGTAACAAGATCGTTGAGACTACCCCACCTTCAGCGTGTTCAGTAATCGTTAGGCTCGCCTTATCACCATACAGGGTTTCGATTCTTTGACGAATATTGCTTAACCCAACACCGTGACCCGTATTCGCAGAAGGCGTTTTCAACCCAGCGCCATTATCAGCCACTTCAATTTTTAGCTGCTGGGATTGTTGAGTAATACGAATATTCACTTGGCCACCAGCGGCTTTGGGTTCAATACCGTGTGTGAGTGCATTCTCGACCAAAGGTTGAATCAAGAACGGTGGAATCACCTGCAATTCACTAATCTCGTGTGTTTCAATCGAGAACGTTAAGCGCTCCCCCAAGCGTATCTTTTGGATATTAAGATAAGCGTCTAACAAGTCGACCTCTTGTGCGATGGTCGATTGCTCGTTGCGGCTGTTTTTCAAAGTCACACGCAATAAGTCAGTCAGTTTTTCGAGCATCAACTTGGCTTTCGCGCTGTCACTCTCAATCAACACATTGATGGTCGCAAGTGTGTTGAACAAGAAGTGCGGTTCAATTTGGCTCTGTAGTTGTTTAAGCTGACTGAGCACCACCACCTTTTCTTGATCGGCCTGACGACGCTTGGCCACTTCCAATTCGTTATCGGCACGTAACTGCTGCTCTCGGGTATAGAAATAGTAATAGCAAACCGAACAGAAGATCACACCGAGCAACACCACAGATTTAAGATCCGAGATATTGGCCCCGAAATATCCGTTCAACCAATAGTGCGCGTTCAAGGTACCAAAGGTCATCGCGAACACCATTGAGATTCCCACTTCAAGCGTTCGTGATGTTCTCTTAAACAATTTCACCAAGATGAAAGAAGAACCCACGGCGCTGTAACCAAAGCCAAAACTGATTGCCAGGTTAACCGTTAATCCGCCGCCCCAAATCGTATGGGTTGTAATCGCAATAAGAACACAAAATAACGTGGTGAACGCGAAACTCTTAATCCATGAAAATCGACTGTTTGAAGAAGTGTCCATTAAAATCGTCCTTTGATATTTAAGAGAATCATATGACTATCGGGTAAGCTGGCGTAAGCAGAATCACTTTTGCCGCCTAGAAAGCGTGCAGCAAGTTCCAAATCCAACGATGAATTACCATTATCTAGAGCCTGATAATTGAGCCACTGAGTCGCAATAAAACCGCCATCTTGTGGAGATAACATCACGTCGAATGTTGGCGTGATATCTTCAAGCCAGCCATGTGTCGAATCCAGAGACCAATGAAACATGATGTTGTGCTGAACCAAATTGGCGTGTTGATAACCTTGAGCATAAGACCCTGCTAGTGATGCTGTCATCGGATTAACAGACAAAAACTCTGCACTTTCTATTGCACTTTGCCATTCAGAATTGCTCCAAGCGCGGCTATCAAACCAATATTCCAAGACCACATTGTGACCCGTGCCATTGGCCCATGTTAGTCCTGCTAACGCTTGATAAGCCTCGCCCTGCTCTTCGAGATAAACCTGTTTAAGCATTGAATTAGGCTGACTGTAGCCAAGGCTTTGTCGTTGATAGACAACAGAGCCATGAAACTCCCAAGCGAGATTGAGCACGGACACTAAACTCGCCCCAAGCAAGCCGTGACGTACATCGTCATAATAAGCGACCCATTGATATTCGTGATCGCCCACCAGGTTATAACGACGCAGCCCAAAGCCTTGTTGTTGGTTCTGCTTTTCGAATTCATTTACGTCTTGAGAAGTCCATGACGAATCGCTGTAAAGCAGTGTCCATTCTCCCGTCATATCGAACAGTGACGCCGAGGCCACACCCGCGCCCTCTTCTGCGACAATGCCCACTGGATTTTGTCGATAAGGCTTGATGATGTCTAACGGTCGATAACCATAACCCACGCCCCAATCAAGGCGAACCTTGCCAAGCGTGACATCGAGGTAATGGTCGCCGATTAATGAATTCGACAGCTCGACACCACCTTGCCAGAACAACTCACGCACAATAAATTCCGATTCAAAGCTCGTCTCTTGTTCTTGAGGGCCGTTGCTCACAATATCATTGGCTTTGACTGCGAACAGGCCAAGCCAATTGCCGTAACCAACCTCTAGATCCAGCAAGCCATTTAAAGACTGACGATTATCAGATGGTAAGGGGCTAAATGGCGACTCACGCGATTCAATCGCTTCTGCACTGAGTTGCCAATCCCACGCCAAGCTCAGATCGTCCGCTTGAATCGGGTGACTCACACAAGACAAGGCAAGCAAAGTAGCGATTGAAGACTTAATGTGGAATCGGCGATTGGAAGCTTTCATGACGCTCACCTACAGCCCAGACACGCTGTTACGCGATAAGTAAGCAGGGTTGTAATACTTGTCTTCCAAGCTTTGCTCAATCACTTCGCGATACTCAATCACGGTTTTCTTGCTTGGTTGAATCTTATCGAGCAAGGTCATCGACATCACTGTGGGTAATCCATCACGCACACCTTCAGTAAACCACGCTTGCTTGGCTAGCTTTCCTGAACGCAGATACAGATCCGCTTTAACTGGAAACGCTCGGTCTGCTGTTAACCACAGATCAATCGACTGATAGCTGGCACCCTTAGTTTTCGCCGATAGCTTTAAGTGATGGGTATCGAGTTTCTCGCCAGTCGGCATCTCTACCTGTTGTTCGTCAACCCACTCACCTTGGTAATCTTCGCTCCAAGTGAGCGTCGAGATGTCCCCTACCGAGGCTTCGCCCAATAGCTTTTGCATTGGGGTGATACGAATTGGTCGGCGAGATTTCGGCATCAACAGCCAATAGTTGTCTTCAATCATCAGCATCTTTTGACCCGCCTCGACAGCTGATTTAAAGACCACTAACGACTCCCGATTTGGTCTTGTGTAGACATTGTATTCACGGGTCTTGTCGAGTTGCTCGTCTTGATACAACGCCACCAAAGACACTACCTTAGAGGCTTGTGCGCTGTTCAACCGGTAACTATCAGCCTTGGCGATCATCTCAGTGACTTGTTGTGAATCAACCGCCCAGCTTGGTGTCGATACTAAAACCAGAACCAATACAGAACCTAAAACAGTGAGTAAACGAGTAAATTTATACATAAACCAGCGCCTCCGTGATTGGCTTATTCACGCCTTTGCGAGCAGAGAAATAAGCTGCCAGCAAACATATCGTCAGCACACCTAAAGTAGCGTAACCAACCAATTCTAATGAGAAGTAAATGTTGAGTGGGTAGCCTTCGGTTCGACCCGGAGGTGGTGGCATTTGGATATCAACCACCAGCAATAACACCGACACTAAGCCACTCACTAATGCGCCTATCGCGCTGCCAATCACAGCCAGCAATCCCGCCTCTTTTAAGAAGCCTGTGACGATTTCAGAGGGGTAACTCCCGAGTGCCGACAAGGTGCCGATTTCACGAGTACGTTCTGTCACCGACATGGTCATAGTGTTAAACAAAGACACGAACACCACCAATGCCATCACTGCGCCCATGATGCCGAAGATACGGTCGTAAAGATCTTTAACCTTGGTGTAGAAAAACGCGCGATCTTGCCATGGGGTGATCTCGATCTCTGCGCCTTGATCGTTTTGGCTCGCGCTATTTCGATCTAAAGCAGTTTGGATACGCTGTTGAACGGTCGAGGTCTTGTTGGTTTCAAATAGGAACACCGACAAGGTACTGACTTTGTCTGAGGCCAAAAGCTCTTGAGCAGTGGTGATGTGTACGTAAAGCTGACGCTTATCCAGCTCAGGCACCCCTGTCGAGTAGATGCCCTGCACCTTAAAATCAAAGGCATTCAAAGCGCCATCACTAGTAGTCGCAAGCAGTGTAACCCAATCACCAACCGCAACTTTGAGGTTACGAGCAAGGTCAGTTCCTAGCATCACTTGTGGTTCTTGGCTGTCGTATCTTGGGGATTTCACATCCGACAGGGTTTGCCCGCTGCGCACATCAAGGAATGGTCCTTTCATGTCGAACTCACGCTCATTAACGCCCGTTCCCATAAAGATGGTCGACTTACTGCCGTTAGAAACCAAGCCGCTGAAGTAGACTCGTGGTTGAACGCCACGCACATCACTGTCACCAATAATGCTCTTGGTGAGCGCTTGAACATTATCGAGACCATTGCTCAGCGGCATGTCTTCATCTTGCTCAAAATAACCCGGTGTGCTCAAAGTAAGATGACCAGTATCGCGCGCGGTCGATTCCCTTAAGGATTCGTAGGTGTAAAGCCCATAGCCACCCGCACTGGTGAGTGCAAATACGGCAATCGCGATGATCAACACCGACAACAAACTACGGCGACCATTTCTTAATAGATTAAGCCACGCTAAGCGAACCGACGTAGGAACCAGAACAGTGCTCAACCCTTGTGTTAGCTTGCCCATGAGATCGCCTCCGTTGCTGTAGTTTGCGGAGCCAGTTGGCCATCGATTAACTCAATCACTCGGTCACAACGCTGCGCCATTCTTGGGTCGTGCGTTGCGACGATAAAAGTCGTGCCCATTTCGTGGCCGAGCTCTTTCATGATATCGATCACAAGGTTGGCGGTGTGGCTGTCTAAGCTAGCGGTCGGCTCATCGGCAATCACCAAGCTTGGGTTATGGATCAGCGCTCTGGCTATCGCGACACGTTGTTGCTGGCCACCTGAAAGGTTGTCTGGACGGTGATGAACGTAATCTCCTAGCCCAACACGCTCTAACATCTCTTGAGCTCTGGTCTGCTGTTCTTGTTTTGAGCATTGGTTCAACATCAATGGGTAAGCGACGTTTTCTAGCGCGGTCATCACAGGAACCAAATTGAAGCGCTGAAATACAAAACCCAACGACTGACGACGAAAACGTGCAGCGGCGATTTTCTCTGTCGGATATGGTTGGCCATCAATATTTATCTCGCCTCGGTAGTCCATATCCAACAATCCAAGAATATTCAAAAGTGTGCTTTTCCCTGACCCAGACGGCCCACACAGCGCCACCATTTCACCGCGTTGGATGTGTCCATCGACCCCGTTTAATGCATCAACACGTTGACCGCCCGTGACATACGCCTTGCCGATACCTTTAAATTCAATCATTTCGTTGTCCTCTTATTACCAATCCATTCTCAAGCTCTCGCAAGCCGAAATTGAGCTTTCACAGCTGTTATTTGGCTTTGGCAACTGTTACTTGGCTTTCGCTATTAGGGCCTTCGCTGTCATGGTCTCGATGTTTCCGGCATCGGTATTTTCCATTTTTTCAAGCCACACCTGTGCTTGCTCGAAGTCTTCAGCACGAATCGATGCGGTAATGGCGTAACGGTAAATCCATGAGGTCGCAGCGAAATGTTGTTGTTGGAAATCATCTTCCGCAAGTAACGAGAGGAACAAGTCATAACCACGATCGAAATGGTTAAACATGTCGGGTAGCGAGGTGTAAGTAACGGCGGCCATTGCGCGAGTTAGGTAAGAATCTGGCAGCCCTTGAACACGAGGTTGCTCATGAATCGGTTGGTCTTCGTCTTTCAGCAGCACCAGTGATTTATCAATGGTTGATAAGCCTTTCTCCACATACTTCATCTTGTTCCAAGGTAAGAACGCATCACGCCCCATCAGGGTTTCTGTGCTGCCTAGATAAACCAAAGTCAGTGGCGTAGCACCATTTTGTTGTAACGTGTCATTCAGGCGTTCATACGCTACTTCAACCAAGTCTTCATTGCCTTGCGCGGCTTGATTATAGATATCGAGCACGTCAGAGCTTGGGTTAGCCAAAGCTAACGACGGTGCAAAAGAAACAAGCGCAATCAGTAATGAACGCTTAAGCAGAGAAGTGGTAGAGCCTGAATTAAATGAGTGTGAAGTAGTCATGATTTCTAATCCCTTTCAAATGTTGACGTTGAAAGGTTAACTAGAATTTGTCATGCCGTTTTATCAATGCGACGAATGGTAATTACGAGGAGTGAATGGTTGTTCGAGAGTGTGAACGGTAAAGAGAGACAAAAAATACAGACAAAAAAATAGCCGCTCAATGGCGGCTATCTTGTCATGGTCTAAATCAACTATGCTTCACATCTAAAGAAAAGGCACACTGCATGACTCATTATTTATCTAACTTAAAGAAACTTAGCTCTGAGTTGAGTTCTTTCGTCACTTCAACAACGCTTTGGTTTGCTTGTGCAGATTGATCAATGCCTTCAATGTTTTGTTGAACCAATATGTTCATATTTTCAAGCTGTGTCGATATATCTGTCGTAACGGCACTTTGCTCTTCTGATGCCGTAGCAACGATGGCATTCACTTCTGAAATACTTAAAACCTTTTCTGATATCGAATGAAAAGATTGAGCAAGCTCATCGGTCGTAGACTTTGTTAAGCGCATCAGTTCAACGTTTTTCACCATAGATTCATCCGCTTGCTTAGATTGGTCTTGTAACTGCGCAATGATCTCTTGAATATCGATAGTCGACTGCTGAGTTTTCCCAGCCAAAGCTCTTACTTCATCAGCAACAACAGCAAACCCTCTTCCTTGCTCACCGGCTCTAGCCGCTTCAATCGCGGCATTAAGCGCTAACAAGTTGGTTTGCTCAGAGATGTTCTTAATTACCTCAACAACACTGCTGATACGCTCTGAGTGCTCTCTAAGTAAATTCACGACCGTTTGAGTTTCTGATATTGATTCAGAAATTTCTTCTGTCGTGTCAGTTGAGTTTTTCAATGTTCCATGGCTTAGCTGAATAATGTCATTCGCTTCCATCGCTGACTGCTCAGCTCTTTGTGCGTTGTCTGCAACATCTCTTGCTGTTGAAGATAACTCAGTCGCGGCCGTCGCGATTTGCTCTACCGATGATAGTTCATTCAAAGAGTTACTCTGGGATCGCTCTATCAGAGCTAAAGACTCTTCTTGCTTTTGGTTAATTGAATTCATGCTTACACCTGCCTGTGACAGGATATCATTCAATTTTGCAGACAGTTGAGACAAAGAATCTGAAATAGTGTCGAGCTCATTTCCACCCTCTTTCAATTTAACGTCCGATAAACGTCCATTCTCAAGGGCTCTAATCCAATTTACGATCAATGGCAAATTTCTCAATTCTCTTTTCACTAGGAAATAAGATGAGCCAGAAGCAACGATAGAAGAGAAAAGAACCAGCCACCATGAGAAAGAAGAGTTGGACTCTAAAACTGAATCAGAATGGGCTAATTCTTCCTTAGCGACGTCCAATTGCAATGAGATCAATTCACCAAGAACGCCTCCCATATCATCAACAAGGAGATAAAGCTGAGTGATCATCTCAGAATCATCAATCATCATATTTCTATGTTTATCAAGAATTAATGGTACTTCTCGCTCCACCTTGTCTATTTTAAGTTGAAGCTCTTTTGCCAACCCCTCTTCTTCTCGTGTTAGCTGCGTTGCCAGATAATGAAGGAATAGCTCATGAGCCTCTTTCATCGCAACAGAAACACCAGAATAAAAAGCCGTCTGCTCTATCATTCCCACATGGTATTTATTCGCCGCATCAATCACGCTTACCGCGTACAAATCCGAAATACTTTTCAAATCAGATAACGGAATGACTCGGTCCTCGTACACAGAGTGAAAACTGTCCATAACCTCATTTGAAGTAGCTTCGCTTTTTAAGTTGCTTACAACTAAAAAGATAGAAAAGAACAGTGGAACTAGAAGAAGCTTTGTTGATATTGATTTCATATAACCCTGAAAAATAATGTATGGGAATTTATTAATAATGATAATTGTATCACGCTTTTTAATGATTTTATCATTGACTTATAACCCACCAACCTAAACAGACCAGTTCAAGCTGCGATCGTTCCTCAACTATTTTGTAATGGAATAGCAACATAACTTGATCAATTAAACAATTCACCAGCATAGAGTGAAGCGAAATTGATACAGATCTCGCAGCACGCGAACGGTGCTGATGGACTTTCAACCAAAATAAGCTTACAACCACTTACATTGTTGAAAGATATGTTATTTTTCTTTTTGATTAAAAACAAAAAATAGCCGCTAGTTAGCGGCTATTTTGTCAAAACAGAGCGAAGCTTCGACGACTTTTAGTCTCTCTACTTAATCTCGTCTACTATTCAAACTCTTCTATTTCTTAGTTTCTTCTACTTTTTCGTCTCTTCTACTTCTTAGTCTCTTCAACTACAGCTTTCATCAATACTGATGTATCCATGCGACCTTGTCCTTGGGCAGACAGTGTCTTGTAGGCGTTGTTGGTCTTTTCCGTCAAAGGAAGTTGGATGCCTTGGCGTTCTGCTTCATCTAGGCAGAAACCTAAGTCTTTGATCATCCAATCAATGGCAAAGCCGAAATCGAATTTATCTTGCGCCATTGTGGTCGCGCGGTTTTCCATCTGCCATGAACCGGCAGCGCCATTTTTAAGGCAATCAACCAGAGTTGGGATATCAAGACCTGATTTCTCTGCAAGTACCAAACCTTCAGAAAGACCATTCAATACACCTGCAATGCAGATCTGATTGACCATCTTTGCGCGTTGGCCTTGGCCTACTTTACCCATCAGAACTGACGACTTACCGTAAGCTTCGAACACAGGTTGAAGGTCGTTGAAAAGCGCTTGTTCTCCGCCACACATGATGGTTAGCACGCCGTTTTCTGCGCCCGCTTGGCCACCAGATACAGGCGCGTCCATAAAGCGAACACCAGCTTGCTTCGCTGCCACTTCAAGCTCTTCAGACAGCACAGCAGACGTTGTAGTGTGGTCGACAAGAATCGCGTTTGGCTTCATTGCTGCCAATGCGCCTGTTTCGCTGGTTGTCATGCTGCGTACGTCGTCATCATTACCTACACAAACCAATACCACGTCAGCTTCTGCGACACACTCAGCCACAGATTCTGCCGTTTTACCTTGGTGTTTATCAGCCCAGTCTAATGCTTTGTTGTGAGTGCGGTTAAACACCGTTACTTCAAAACCGGCTTTGACTAGGTGGCCTGCCATTGGGAAGCCCATAACGCCTAGCCCGATAAAACTTACTTTCATTTCTTTCTCCTTTTATTTGACCAAGTCATCGCTATGAAAAGATCGAACACTCTCAATCAACGCATCAATAAGCAGGGTCAAAGCCTTTGGCTGATATTTTCTTTCTTTGTACACTAAATACGCTTGGCGATCACCCCGATGATACTCAGGGAGCACTTGAATCAAATTCATCTCAGGGGATACATGACGAAAAGGCAATGAAGCAAGCCCCAAGCCTTTTTGCGCGGCCGCCGCTACCGCATGAATATCGTTGACAATGAACTTGGGTTTAATCGTGATCATCTGTTCCAAGCGGTCGGATTTGTAGAGTGGCATATCAAACACATCATCAACGTTGATCCAGTCTTGAAGCTCTAGGTCGTCCGGCTTTTCAATCGTCTCACGCGAATCTAAGTATTCTTGGCTCGCGAAAAATCCGTGTTTGGCTTTGAAAAGTGGACGAGCAATCATGCCTTCCATCTCTGAGATCTTAAACGTGATCAGTAAGTCACGGTCGGTCTGCGGGATAAACTGTTGCTGGCTCAAGGTAAGGTCGAGCTGAACGTTCGGATATTGAGTGAGGAATTGCTCTACCATCGACCTTAAAAAGCCACTATAGAAGTTGTGAGGTACGGCGAGCTTTATCTTGCCTTGAATAGCGTCACGCTCTTCTAGCAAGCTATTAAAGCCCTGATGAATCGACTCCATGCCGCTGCTCAGTGCAGAAAAGGCCGCCTCGCCGTCTTTGGTGGCCACCAGCTCACGACCTTTCTTTTCTAAAAGTCGGATATTCAGGCGATCTTCCAATGCGGTTAGCCTACGCGACATAGTCGACACTGGGAGTTGCAGCCGTTTAGAAGCCGATAGCAAAGAGCCCTCTTCAACCACTGCACAGAATAAGAACAGATCATCAATGTTTCCAAATATGGAATTCATGCTTCTATATGTGCCTATTTTTCTCACTAATGGATAGATGTAACCTTATCTCATCAACAACAGAAAATCACGGGAGAACACTGTATGAACAACAAACAATTTTGGGTAACCGCGATTTTATCCTCCCTGACCATGGCGACCATCATGTCTGGGTTAATTTCTGGCTACAAAATGGGATTCAGCCACGAATGGCCGCCAATCTGGCTGCAAAGCTTTTTGATTGCTTGGCCGTGTGCCATCACGCTCAACCTCACCGTGCTCCCTTTGATCAGAAAACTCTCAGCATGGATTTGTCGCCCGAGAACGCTTTGCGTACCAGAGATCACGGAACGATGATCAAGGGCTAATGTTCAGGAACTATGACCTAGGTTCTTCCACCAAAGAGCTACGATAAAAAAGCTATGTTCACAGATAAATGCCTGAATGACGCCCATAAAAAAACCGAGCACTAGGCTCGGTTTTTTGTATTCTACATTCTACTCACAAGAGCAAAGCTATCAATTATTGATTGATATCACAGCTCAGCGTTGTGGTAAACCTGCTGAACGTCATCACAGTCGTCAAGCATGTCTAAGAACTTCTGGAATTTCTCAGAATCTTCTTCAGCTACTGGCGTAGTTGTTTGAGGAACGAAAGTGATTTCCTCAACGTCTAGCGTTAGGTCTGGGAACGCAGCGTTTAGTGCTGTCTTCGTTTTGAAGAACTCAGTCGTTGGAGCGAATACAGTGATAACACCGTCTTCTAGCTCAACGTCAGTCACGTCTACGTCTTCCATCATTAGCGTTTCTAGGATGATCTCGTCATCTTCGCCTGCAAACTGGAATACAGCTTGGTGAGCGAACATGTGAGAAACAGTACCTTCAACACCGATTTTCGCGCCAGTTTTAACGAAACATTGGCGAACATCTTGGAAAGTACGGTTACCGTTGTCTGTTAAACAGTCAACGATTACGCTTGTGCCACCTGGGCCAAAACCTTCGTAACGAGCTGGTTGGAAGTCTTCACCGCCGCCGCCGTTCGCTTTATCGATCGCTTTGTCGATAACGTGAGCGGGTACTTGGTCTTTCTTCGCTTTAGCAATCAGGTGCTTAAGAGGTAGGTTCATGTCTGGGTCAGAGCTGCCGTTCTTAGCCAGTACGTAAATCTCTTTACCGTATTTAGAATAAACTTTAATTTTTGCGCCTGCAGTTTTCGCCATTGAGGCCTTGCGCACTTCAAAACTTCTTCCCATCGGGATCTTCTCTCTGATTCAATTAACGGTGCAAATTCTAGCAAATTACTGCGTCATTTCAATTCAACAGCTTTGCTGGGTAAGGTTTATCTGCGTTTATGCGACACCCATTACCCGTTTGTATTTTTCTACAGACTGCTCAAACCAAGCCTTTTCTTCTGGATCACCTAGCTTCATTGCTTCTTCAACAATGGCTTCAGGGCCACATTTCGCTTGCTTCAATTTCCATACAAGAAACGATGCTTGCTTATCCAGTTCGATTTTATTTTTCTCGCTGGGTGGAAGGAGTGAAAGGTTGATAGACATTATTAGCCTTCGTCTGTAATACACTTGGCCGAGAAATATATCATAGAGCAGCCTCATAAAACCAATACTATGAGCAATAGTGGGGGTTGTAGGACGAGAAAGCAGCAAGTCGCTGATGCAGGTCAAGCTAGTTTGGGAAAAGAGTGTTTGCAAATAGCTAAGACGTTGCCACCTTAGCGGAAGTAAAATTAATATAATTTACGTACTCATCGATGAATACAATCTACAAACGGTTAACTAAAAAGGATTGAATTTGTAATTTAGCTAACCATTTGGAAAGATGTGCCCCTCTAGCTTAGTAAAGAGAGCATTGCCTTCATGTCATTAATCACACCACTCGTAAACTCTTCTAAATACTGATGAGAACTGAGTTGTTTAAGTGTACCTGCGTCTAAGTCCCGGAAAGGAATATTAGGCGAAGCATATTTCCATGCAGGTAAATTTTCATCCGTTGAGTACTGTCCGCTAAATTTTAAAGCGAGTTTCTTTTTATCTTCAGTGTGCTTGCTATAAATGCCAAGATACAGATGGTAATCTTGCTCAACGCCAATATAAGCATCAATATACCCTTCAAGCTTCACCCATAAACCTATGTACCTTGAATTACGTTCTTTTTGTACATAAGAACGAATTCTCTGCTCCGGATCATCAGACAGATTAAATGACTCTTCACTTGATAATTGCCCAAACTCAACTTCTAATTTTTTAGCCAGTAACTTCCACATTGCTAGTTGCGCATCAACATTTATTTCGGTATATGCTTGTTGAATATCAGGGACAATATTAATTAAATCATCGGTAAGTAATAGTTGTTTGAGTTGCTTTAAATAGTCCATATTATCCGTCTGATGTGTTAGTTTGTGAATGAGGTCTAAGTATTGTACAAGAGCCTCACGAAGAGGATTATCTCTTGCTGAAATTTCAATGAGACGGTCTAACCAGTAACACATATCCGTATGATAACTAAGAGAAATAACTTGCCCAACTAACTCTTCCGCGCTCTCTTCTCTCGCCTCTCGACCATCTAGCGTAAGGTATATTAGAATGATATTTTCGTGCTTATAGCCTTCCGCACACATGTACTCATAATAGTTTTTTATTTGACGGTCTTGATCCCCAGCGTAAATTTTATTTTCAATGACAATCGCATGGGTATCAGTTTTTATCAAAATATCGATATTCTTGTATTCAGAAAAGACAGATGCGTTATCGACATCAATGTCCAAATCAAACTGCTCACAAAAACTCTTTAATAAGAGGCCTCCATGTTGATGGCTGCCTAGTGGATTTAGAAGATCGCAAACAAACCGAGAATGAAGTCTTACTTCATCAGATTCACTACGGAGAACACGAAAGAGGTTATATTGAGGCTTTTCTTCATAGCGTTGCTTTAGCAGCTTAAGTGTTAAAAAGAACTGATGATTAATCGATTTCATTAGCTTTCCACGATTGTTAAAAAGACTTGAGCAAGCGCTTACTTGTCGTTAAAAACCCAGTCAGGAAAATCATAAACCTAATTGAGAAACATTTGATTACCTTAAACTTTTTCAAGAATTCAATCATGTCTCAGATCAGTTTCAGTGTAATTAAATTTAATACTAATAGTTACTAACATAACCAGGTTCTATCATTCCATGGTGTGAAGGTTACATCCAATTTAATCCTAAATATAAGACAGGTTTCAAATGAAAAGTCACAACTATGTTGATGTTCCTAGGCGTAACTTGAAGGAATTTAGATATGGATGAAGAAGTTAAACTTCGTCAAAATCGGACTAAGCTCCGAACAAGTTAGTCACTATGAATGCGAACAGGCAGGTTATTTTAATCGTTCATCAAACAGCTTCTACATTAATGAGTTAAAGAGCCCAAAAAAACACCAACATTCACCCTGAACATTGGCAGCTTTTTAACATAGAAACGGGAGTGGAAGCCTAAGCCCTACTCAGGCAACAGATAGCGGGTGCTTCGTCCGCCAGAACCAGATTTGACTAAGCAGCCATGCTCAATCAAAGCGTTCAAATGACGTGTTGCAGTGGCACTGCTCACCTTTGCTACTTTCTGATAGTGGCTGGCATTGATACCTTCAGAAAAATCACCATCGAGCATCCTATTCAGTACTTTTACTTGTTCTGTTGTAAGCTTAGTTTGGTCGATACTTCGCCAATAGTTAGTCTTATAAACGGTTTGATCGACTTCAGAGAAAACGCCTGTAAACGTCTCGTCTAACGTATCTAAGAACCACATCAACCATTCGCTAATATCGAGTCCACCTTTCTGGGTTCGCTCCAATATCTCGTAGTAATGCTTGCGGTTAGCGAGAATCCCCACCGACATCGCATAGAAACGTACCGACTGCTGCTCGGCCTGTGCTAACGCCAAGTCAGTCAACAATCGAGTAATACGACCATTACCATCACCTAACGGGTGTAAGGTGATAAACCAAAGGTGAGTTATCGCAGCTCTAAGTAAGGGATCGAGTGTAGCGTCGGTAAGTGAATCATTGAACCATGTGATAAACGCATCTAACTCAGCATCAAGAATGTCTCGGCTAGGTGCTTCAAAATGTACGGTCGGACGGTCAATTCTTCCCGATACCACTTGCATGGGAGTATCACCTCTTAGCTGACCTCCGATTACAGGGTTAAACATGGTGTAACCTTGAGGAAACAGCCTATCGTGCCAATGCAAAATCCTATCAAGCGCTAATGGCTCAGTGAGGTTCTGCACGGCATCCAACATAATTTCGGCTAAGCCATCAGTTTGTTCTGTCGTAGGAAAAGGTCGCTCTTCGCTCACGCCAAGTTTGTTAGCTAAAGAAGAACGAACAGAGAAGGCATTTAGCTTTTCTCCCTCTATCGCACTGGAGTGGACAATGTTCGCTAGCAAAGTATCGAGCATTGTTTGCGTTTGGTCTGCGGATTGAGAGGTTATCTTGCCTAATAGGATGCCCTGATTAAGCCGTACTTCTCTTAACCTCACGCCTATTCTCTGATTATCCCAAACAAAGTTTGGCCAATTATCTTGCTGCCAAATCCACATATTACGCCCCATGATGCGAAAGTATCACTTATTCAAATCACATTATGAGCTGTTTAAGCTCATTATTCAAATCATAAAATGAGTCGAATAATGGGGTATTCAAATCATTGAGGCTGGAGAAGTCCTTCCCCAGCCCAGAAGGACTATTCACTCTCCGAGAACACATCACAGTGTGAGGCGCAGATGAAGTCATTCTTGTGCAGACCTTTGATTGAGTGGCTCCACCAAGTGACGGTGACTTTGCCCCACTCCAGTAAGATCGAAGGGTGGTGAAACTCTTCTTCCGCCAATTCTGACACTTTGTTGCTGAATGCCCACGCTTGTTTGTAGTTCTTAAACTTAAACACCTTCTCAAGCTGTGGGATGCTGTCTCTTTCGATGATTTGCCAATCAGACAACTCCAACAATAAAGACTGTTGCTCGTCTTTACTTAGGGCAATCGCGTCGATACTGCAGGCTTCGCATTTTTGTTCATTCAACATGTGTTGGTTCCTTGGGTTCAAAAAGTGGTGGTAGTAACCCCGCATCGATGGCGAGATCAGCTTGCTGTAATAGGTTTTCCTGACTGATTTGGAAGAGCTCAGACAGCTCGTCGATCACGTAATATTTCGGCTGCATGATGTCGATACGATAAGGAGTTCTTAACACTGTTTGCAGATCGAACCGCTCACGAACCGCCAAATCACCACCCAATGCATACATGGTTTCCGCCGGAGACGAGAGAATACCACCGCCGTAAATTTTCAGTTTTTGTCCCTCTTTTACTAAACCGAACTCAACCGTAAACCAATACAAACGGGCAAGATAGGCGCGCTGTTTAGATGTAGCGGCTTGGCCTAGTTTTCCATAATGCTCAGTGAAAGCCGCGAAATCGGCATTGGTGAGCATGGCACAGTGGCCGAAAATTTCATGAAAGAAATCAGGTTCTTGTAAGTAATCGAACTCATCTCGCGTTCTCAGAAATGTCGCAACTGGGAATTTTTTATTAGCGAGCAAATCAAAGAATCGGTCGAAATCGATCAATGCGGGCACAGGCTGAACCTGCCAACCTGTTGTTTCCATTAGCACCTTATTTATCTCTGGAAGCTGAGGGACTCTGTCTAATGGCAGATCCAGCAGGGTCAAACCGTGCAAATAAGCATCGCATGCGCGGTCATTAATGGCGTCCAGTTGCCTTTTCACTAAGTCGTGCCAAATGGCGTCTTCTTCGAGGCTCCACTCAACCCATCCCTCTTGGCTCACGGGCTTAGAATGATATTGAGTCATTACACACCTCCTTTCGAATGTCTCACTTTAAGCCTATCTCCACTCCTTATATCCGCCAATTTGCGCGATTTTTCGAAACAAGCGATTGTGTAACATTTTGTTTACACAGTTCCGACGCACCCTTATTTTGCTGATCTTTTGACTTTGTAAAACCTAAATACCAGACTGAAATCGTTAACATTTTGTTAAAGGTAAAGGAATGCACGAAAGCAATAAGCCAATTTGGCAGCCTAGCGACCAGCGTATCGCACACGCCAACGTAACCCGATTTATGGATAGCCTCACTCTGTCAGGATTAAAGCCACAAGACTTAGGGCTAGAGACGGAATGGAAAAACTACACGGAGCTTCATCAATGGTCTGTGGAACATCCCGAGTCGTTTTGGCAGAACGTTTGGCAGTTTTGTGGAATGGTGGGCTCGCAAGACAGTATTGATAACGCACAAAGAGAGCTCATCAAAACTCAAGGCGAGAGCCGTTGGCAACAGTCAAAATCGAATCGCGATGCGGTGTGGTTTCCGAATGCTCAAGTTAACTACGCCGAAAACTTGCTGCACTCATCAAAAACGTTACCAAACGAGCTTGCGATTTGGTTTGAGAATGAGCGTGGCGAGCATCAAAGCTACACATGGCAAAACTTGTGTAAGGAAGTATCTAACGTTCAACAATGGCTTGTCGATATAGGTGTTCAACAAGGTGATGTAGTTGCTGCTTATACCCCTTATCTTCCTCAAACCGTGATTGCGATGTTGGCAACTACTAGCTTGGGTGCGATTTGGACATCGACTTCGCCTGATTTTGGCGTCGAGAGCGTGATTGAGCGCTTTGGCCAAGTGAAACCTAAGGTGCTTTTCACCTGTGACGGCTACACCTTCAATGGCAAGACGTTCGATATGACGGACAAAAACCGTGAAATCATCGAACACTTAAACGAATTAAAACAGGTGTGTCAGATCGGCTATTTAAAGAACAATGATTTTGAGCATGACGTGTCACTCCAAAACTGGCACAGCATCATCAATCAGTATCAACCAAAACCTCTTCGATTTACTCGTGTCGGCTTCAATGAACCTCTGTTTGTACTCTACTCTTCTGGCACCACCGGCAAGCCAAAATGTATTGTGCATTCTGTTGGCGGCACCATCATCAACCACCTAAAAGAGCATCAACTTCACTGCGATATTAAACCAAGAGATCGCGTGTTCTACTACACCACTTGTGGTTGGATGATGTGGAACTGGCACGTCTCTGCGCTCGCCAGCGGGGCTTGTTTGGTGATCTTTGATGGTAGCCCGGTTTATCCGCAACCTAGCGTTCTGTGGGATTTAGCGCAGCGAGCTGATGTATCGACATTTGGCACCTCAGCCAAGTACCTAGAAGCGATTGAGAAAGCGGAACTCTCACCGATCGACAGCCACTCTCTTCCCCACTTAAGAACACTGTGCTCGACGGGTTCAGTGCTCTACCCTGAGCAATTCGATTACGTCTACAAACACATCAAGCAAGACCTACATTTGGCGTCTATTTCTGGCGGCACGGATATTTGTGGCTGCTTTGTTTTAGGCAACCCTATCTCGCCGGTGTATCGTGGTGAGTTCCAACAGGCAGGGCTCGGCGTCGACATCAAGGTGTTCAACTCTTCTGGTCACAAGGTCGATCACGAACGTGGCGAACTGGTGTGTACAAACTCCCTCCCCAACTTCCCTGCTGGCTTTTGGAATGACACCGGAGAGCGCTACCACAGCACTTACTGGGACAAGTTCGATAATGTGTGGCATCACGGTGATGAAGTCGCACAGAGCGTGCATGGTGGCTACCTGTTCTACGGGCGAGGCGACACCACACTCAACCCTAGTGGTGTGCGAATTGGTACTGCCGAGATCTACCAGCAAGTGAACACTATTGAAGGCATTGTGGATTCGATAGCCGTCGGCAAAGACATCGACCGCAACGAGCAGATATGGCTGTTTGTCCAACTGCAGCAAGGTGTGGATCTAGATGATGAGTTACTGACAGCCATCAAAAGCAAACTCAAATCATCCTGTTCACCAAGACACGTGCCAAGCCAGATATTTGCGATCAGCGACGTGCCAAAAACACGCTCTGGCAAACTGGTGGAGCTGGCAGTGAAACAGGTCATCAATGGTAAGAGTGTAGAAAACCTCGGGGCTATCGCTAACGCCGAGGTTTTGAAAGAGATAAAGCGTGTTGTTTCGCTTTAGCTTTAGCCTTAGCCTTAGAAAGTGGCTAACTATCTCCAATTTTCACTTGGTTGTCAGATAACATCTAGAGTAAAGGCAGCCGATTGAAAACTAAATCGAAGCCACTCTTTGAGCTCATGAACCCTCTCATCTGTTTGGCTTCGTGCCTTTTCTAAAGATCTTAATGCGATCTGAACGTCATATTTAAAACAAAATTGGCTTTGTTGCGTAATTCAATGGAACTAAATCAAGAACCTACGATCTGATCAGC
>NZ_JBFSUD010000056.1:0-30764 GCF_041467175.1 Vibrio sp. 10N.247.310.24 | reverse complement strand
ATGCAGCGGATTGCAAATCCGTGGACCTCGGTTCGACTCCGGGAGGCGCCTCCATCATTTAGAAAGCCCGATCAGAAATGGTCGGGCTTTTTTCATCTCTATAGTTTGCCAAATTATGCTGTTATAGGATGTCGCCATCGGAATAACAAATTTTTAGACATTCAATGTAGACAGTTGGTGAGTGGCACGGTTCTTCCCAACATGTTGCACTTTCCTCTACATTGAAAATATCCAATCCATTCTCATTTTAGATTTCTTTATTTTCAAGCCAGCATAACAGTTGATCATATACTTACTGAAGAAAGAGCCAGCATAATATTAAGCCGTTACAGCGAACCTCAATAAGTGTAAATACCATACCTGGTACCACCAGGGAGCTACTATAAGTTACATCCACATTACTCATATGTTAGCAAACAAGGGCTTTAATACGTAATTAAGTCTAAAGACAGAGTCGCCTAATTACACGAAGTCTCCCTCGCAAAATGTTGTAATAATTATGTTTATTAATAATAAAACTAGCGTTGTGAATCCAAATAATAACAGGTAGTAAGTGCTTTATTTAAACTTTAGTATTTAATATCGAAAGTACTAAATAACCGTAACTATGTAGGTTGTAATGAAAAGTAATCCTGTATCTATTCTTAACGGTAAAATATCCGGCCTACGCTATGGTCCTTTATCAAAGTTAGAAGTTACTCACGAATTAGGGCGGTTTGTAGAGGTAATGTCTAAATGTAATCAACGCAGTGATCTGAACATAGCTTCGTTTTTACACTGGATAAAACCAGCGGTAATTCATAGGCAATATAAGTTTTTAAAATTACCTAGCGATGTCGAATTTACAGGGTACGTTATTTGGGCATGGGTTGATGAATTAACGTTATCAAATTATATGACTCGACCTAGGTTCTCACTGAAGCCAATGAATTGGAATGAAGGGAGCAACTTAATAGTTGTGGACTGGTTTGTAGAGAAAAATAAGATCAGTCAGCTAAAAGAACTGTACAAGTTTTTCTTATCATCTACGAATCTTACTCTTGGTGAAGTGAATATTTGTATTCGGGATACTCAAGGAAATATAATTAAAACAAACAAACGGAGTCTGTATGGGTATTGAACTACTGAAAACATATAAGCTAGTTGGAACGCATAACACTCCGAGTGTAGGCAATGACTTGCCAGAAGAGTCCTTTGTTTCATTTGATGCTTATAAATTAAACGAAACTGAAGTTGTTTGGATCAATAGAAATCTAATTGAAAAATACAACATAGCGTTTGATGAAAATTTTCTTAAAGGAGAGTTGATTGACAATTTTAGCTACGTATCCAAAGGATATGCTAAGAAACAAAGAATGGAAATTAATGATAAAAAACAGTTCATGGCAGATCAATATGGTTCTCGACATGAGGTGTGCAACGGTGGTAGCGCTAGATGTGGATTAAACGGACATTTTCAAATTAAAGGTATTGGGCCCAACCCTTTAGTCGCTACGAATATATCTGAAAGTCACTCACATGGCAAATTATTTATTGATGAGGCTATTAGTGAAGCGATTTGGGGCGAGATTTGTCATAAGCATTTACCTTACGGAGCAATACGAACGTTAGCCATTATCAAAACCAATACAAAGCATAAATTTGGATATTTAGATGAAGCCCCTTACAAACACTGTGCTTTAGCAATAAGGGAAGTTTCAGTACGTCCCGCACACTTTGAGCGATGCACATTTTTCTGGCCAGCGGTGAATTATAGTTATCTTCGTGATAATGATGCTAATCGTGTGAGGAAGGCTTTACCTTACCTATCCAAGTTTCTGTTAGGTGGGGTTGAGGGTGCGTCACTTAGTGATGCTTTCAATAAAATGATTGATCGACTGGCCTGCCAGATTGCAGCATCGAGAGTTAAAGGTATTCCACATGGCTCTTTAACGAGCTCGAATATATCGGTTGACGGTCGATTTTTGGACTTTGGCACTATAACAGCTGTACCCGATTTCGGTAACTATGTACTGGCAAATGGTGTCGGGGCTGTATGGGATGACCATGCGCTCATCGAATCATGGCTCGTTAACTTCATTGATACTCTTAATCATTACTCGGAGGGCGACTTGACTCCAACTCAAGTTCGAGAGCACTCGTTTGGGTTTACAAGGTTACTTGATGAATATGAGAACAAGTTTTTGTTAATTGAGCTAGGGATTAAAGAACATTCAGGTTCTAATTTACAACAAGCGGGTCGTTTGAAAGAGCGACTAAAAAATGAGGATCGTAAGGTGATTACTCGTTTTAATGATCAAGAATTTCGAGAGAGCGTTTTAATAGAAGCAAAGAAACTTGGTCTTGATGTTAAGTCTGTTGAGTTCCCTTTACGAGATGCTAAATATTCAGCATTTTCCCTGCTTCAAGGGCACTTGAATACTAAGTACGACTATCAAACTGTTAGTCGCCTTGTTAATTGTTACTTAGCGTAAGTGAGATAGTTATGGTTGATGTAATTGAAGTGATTTTAATCGCAACATCTTTGTTCTCGTTTATTACAACCTTAGTTTTATTTGGGTTTTATAAACTGAAAAAATCTAAGTCTAAAAATAATAATGATCCGAAAGTTTCGGCCTTTTTACCTTTCTATAATGAAAACGAAGAACACCTAGTTTGCGCACTAAATAAGCTAAACGATCAAAATTATCCAAGTAAAATACAGGTAATTATTATTGATGATGGCTCCACAAACAACGCAATCAGTAGAGTTAAAGGGTGGATTGATAATACAGAGATGAACCATGACTT
Organism: Vibrio sp. 10N.247.310.24; assembly: GCF_041467175.1. Lineage (NCBI taxonomy): Bacteria > Pseudomonadati > Pseudomonadota > Gammaproteobacteria > Vibrionales > Vibrionaceae > Vibrio > Vibrio sp. 10N.247.310.24. The sequence continues at coordinate 27,974 of NZ_JBFSUD010000056.1, read as the reverse complement.
CCAAATAATAGAAAGGTCAGTAAATGGTGGTAGAAAAGGCTTCGCTTTAGATCATGTACTCGACCTTGGTGTAGCCACTGGTGATGTTTATGTTGTGGTAGATAGTGGTACTTATATCGAGCCCAATGGGATCTATGAGTTGGTAACCAAGCTTTGGTCTGATGAAAAATACGCCGCGGTTTGTGGATATATTACACCAGAGAATCATGAAGATAGTTTTATAGGTAAATTGCAACATTATGAACATATCAGCTTTTATGGAGCGATAAGAGCAGCGCAAGATAAGTTGGGTTGTGTACCAGTACTAGCGGGTGCATTCGTTGCTCATCGAGCTTCAGTGGTGAAGAAGTTAGGGGGCTGGAGCGAGTGGTTAGTCGAAGATATAGCGTGGTGCTGGAAAGCAATATCAAACGGCTATCGCACGGGCTATGCACCTAAAGCAAAGGCAACAACGCAATGTCCAACGGACGCAAAAGGATTATTTAATCAACGGAGGCGCTGGGCTCGTGGCCGAGTTGAAGCTTATACAGAAGCGTGGAAGACGCATTGGGTAGCAGGTCTATGCGCATCCCCTTGCTTTCTATTGACTGCGGTACAGTACATATTTCCATCTAGCATTATTTTATTTGGCTTTATGATTGCATTGGGAATTTGGATTCCCATTGTAATCGGCGCTGCCAATATAATGATTTACTTTTTACTAGTGCAGTCCTATATAAAAGATTTTGATTTATCTAGTGATTTGTCAAATCGGCAAATGTTTAAAGCACCAATATATTCAGCATTGCTAGAGTCTATAACATGGCTTCCAAATTTACTTGGTTATTCAGATGAGATTTTGGGCAAGAAAAAAGGCTGGTTAACAAGATAGTTTCTATGAGCGCAGTACTCTTTACTGTAATTTAATATAAGGAAATAACTTATGTATAACTTAAATGTTGAAGAAATTTCAATGGTTGATGGTGGTGGTGATGGGAACGCTAGTGATTATCCAGCATCTCCAGGATCAAATAGACCAATGTCTCAGACCAAAGGAGCTGCAACAGCTGCTTCTGCTGCGGCATGGGCTGGCGCATTTGCTGGATGTATGGCTGCAACTGGTGGACTTGGTGCTATCGGCTGTGCAGCAGCTGCAACAGCAGCAGCCGCTGGAACTGTAGGCGCGGGAAATACCAACTAACTAATAAGCTACAGCCCTTAAATCAAGGGCTGTATAATATAGGAGAAATTTATGGATGTTAAACATCTTTTCCCTAACGAACAATGCAGAGTATTAAATGGCTCAATTATTGTTTTTAATGGTTCAATATTCGGTGGGGTTAGAATTAAGCAGAATGAAGAAGGATATATTGTTTGTTCTTCATCTGAAATCAAATCTATTTCTTTGGTCTTAATGGTATTTTCTATTTTGTTGATGTTCTTTGTAGTTCGACTTGATATGCCATTATTTTATGTAGCGTTGATTTTAGGGGTGATCGTTCAATCATTATCTATTGTTATTACCGAATTTCGCATTCTTTATATTAAAACAAGAATTTACACATGTTATGGTAATTTACATGATAATTAGAGATATGGAATGTAAAATGAAATTTTTTGTAATAAATTGGGCATTGACGAATAACTGCAACTACAAGTGTAGCTACTGTCACTCAGATCTGCATAGTGGCTCGATTAAAGCTCCATCGTATGAATTTGTAGTTCAGTTTATAGATGAAATATTTAAATATTCCAGAAAGTTGGGACTGAAACCATATTTTGAATTTGGTGGCGGTGAAGTGACTATACTTAGATATTTTAGTGACCTAATCAAATATATCCATAAAAATACTGGGTTAGTCAGCATTGTTTCAAATGGTTCGAAATCTTTGAAGTGGTGGAGTGAAAACGGTAAATTTTTAAATGGTGTAAGCTTGAGCTACCATTTAACAGATATCAAGAGCGAGTCTCATTTTATTGACATATCAAAGGTTCTTGAGGCGTCTCAAGCCACTCGCTTTCACGTCAATATAATGATGATTCCTGAGCGGTTTGATGACTGTTTAGAGTTTGCAAACCGGCTAAAACAAGAAGTTCGTTGCTCTATAGCTTTGCAGCCACTTTTTGAAGGCTTTGGACATGGTGGGATTACTAATAAGTACCCATATACGACCAAACAAGAGCAAATAATGAAAGACTTCAGAGGGCGACCAGAGATCAAAAAGCTTCCTCCAGCAATGGCTGAGTTAGAAGTAAACTATGCAGATGGCAAAACCGAGAATCTATCCACTTTTGATTTAATTGCCAATGATCAAACTAATTTTGTTGGTTGGGATTGTTATGCAGGTATTGATAGCTTAGTCGTTACGTTTAGTGGTGATATTTATCGTTCTTGGTGTATGCAAGATGGCCCCATTGGCTCTATTTATGATGAAAATGTTGAGCTTCCTACCAATCCAACCAAGTGTAGAACTAAAATTTGTCAATGCGGTGTCGATTTGTCGGCGAAAAAAGTGAATACAAAGTTGATTTCAAACAAGCAACAAGAAATTGCTGTTATACAGCTTTAGCATCGTTTGTTAAGGGAAAGGATTACCCGTGGTAACAAGAGCTAAGCATTTATATAGACCAGAGTATTTTGAGGCGCAGAAATCAGACAATCAAGGCTCAATTTTAATTGACGCTTCGTTGAATCAGCATATGTTTTTAGCTGCATCAATATTTGTTCTGATGACTATTATTTTTTTCGTTGTTTTTGCCGAATATACACGCAGAGATACACTGAACGGAGTGGTAAGTCCGACTGGCGGTATTGTGAAGGTACAGGCTAATGATGAAGGGTATGCTGAAAGTGTATTTGTCACTGAAGGCCAGACAGTGTTCTCTGGAGAACCTCTATATGAGATAAAAACAGAGCGTTATGATGAGTTTGGGCAGGGCGTGAAAAAACGCATTGTTGCTACCATTGAAAGTCAAATTACTTTGCTAAACGAACGTCGAAATAAAGAAATAGAGAAATCTCGGCATCAACTAAAAGTCATTGATGATGACTTAGTTCGTTTGTCAGAAGAGGCCGGCATACTGGAAGTTGTCGTTGATTTATCTGAACAAGAGCTAAGCCTTGCTCAAAGTTTGGTTGATAAACAACAAGTATTGGTCAACAAGCAGTTCATTTCTTCTATTGAACTTCAAAGACAAAGACTCGAGTTAATAACACTAGAAGCTAAGGTACAAACACAGCACCTTAGTTTACAGAGATTGGTCAGAGAAAAGGCCAAGTTGGAAGATACGAAAGATACGTTACAGTTAGAACTTGACATTACCCTCCAGGAAATAGACCGCCAGCTTCAACAAATCGCTCAAAGTAAAATCGAATACTTTTATCAAACAGATACTCAGGTTGTATCACCGATTAACGGTGTGGTTGCGTCAATTTTCGTCAAGGAAGGTCACTCAGTTAATAAAGGTCAACCTCTACTCGTTGTTATTCCTGAGGGTGAAGAGCCTGTCGTTGTTGAGCTTTATGCGCCCAGTCGCAGTATAGGTTTTATTAAAGAAGGTCAGAATGTTCGTTTACGGTTTGATGCGTTTCCCTATGAAAAGTTTGGTGTTCAGCAAGGTGTTGTCGACTCCATATCAAAATCTGCAGTCTCCGCGGATATGTTACCAAATAGCCCGCTGATCCAAAGTCAGATTTCTCGTACGTATGGTGGTGTTGGGTTGTATCAAGTGAGAGTCACATTAGAGAAGCCAACCATTACTGTTTATGGGGACGAGCAAACGTTTGTTCCAGGAATGACATTAACCGCAGACATTGAACTTGATACACGTAAGGTCTACGAGTGGCTGTTAGAGCCTTTGTACACGATTAAAGGGCGAATATAACCATGCATACAGAAGGGCTTATAGATTGGGGGTGGGGGAAGAAACTCTCTTTGATCCGACAGACAGAAAAGGCGGAATGTGGTATCGCTTGTTTAGCTATGGTTGCCGATTGGCATGGTTATAAAACCGACCTACGCTCACTAAGGGCAAAATGCGGTATTACTCAGCATGGGATGTCGTTTGCTCGGCTTATTGAGTGTGGTGCACTTCTCAAGCTTTCGGGGCGGGCGGTTCGCTTAGAACTACAGGAATTGGAGCAATTAGCCACACCCTGTATTTTACACTGGAATCTAAATCACTTTGTTGTGTTAAAGAGAGTGCGTGGGAAGAAGATTGACATTCATGATCCTGCAAGTGGATCGTTGACACTAAGTTATGATGAGGTAAACCAACATTTCACAGGCATAGCTCTAGAGCTAACACCAACTCATGACTTCGAAGAAAAAGTGGAAAGTAAAGCCGTTAGGTTATCGACTCTCATTGGTAAAACCGTTGGCTTAAAAGGGGCGTTAGGACGGATTTTTGTTTTCGCATTGGTACTAGAGCTATTAGCGCTTACCTTGCCCATTTTCAACCAAATCGTGATTGATGAAGTATTGGTTGGATATGACAAAAACCTTCTTGTACTCGTCATTGGAGCCATTCTGATGGTAACTGCGACGCAAACTCTAATTGGTCTTGCCCAGCAATGGGCGGCAATCAAGCTGTCAGTGAACTTTAATATGCAGTGGGCTGCGAACGTTTTCCATCACTTGTTCCGGTTACCGATAGATTGGTTTGAAAAAAGGGATATAGGGAGTATTAGTGCTAAATTTTCCGCTGTGGATGTCATTCAGCAGACGTTAACAACCAGTGCAATTCAAGCTCTACTCGACTTAGTATTAGTTGTTGGCACTCTGTCGGTTATGTTGGTTTACAGCCCTGAACTCTCATTCATTGCCATCGCTGCTGCGTTAGGTTACATCGCTCTTCGGTTTGCGTGGTTTGGCGCGTTTAAACGCGCCGAAGAAAATACCTGGGAAGCCAGCACTCAAGAAGACAGTTACTTCATAGAGACAGTTCGCGGTGTATTAAGTTTGCGAGTCAATGGGACGTTACCTTGGAGGGAGTCGTCTTGGCGAAACCTCAATATTAATAGAAGAAATGCGCAGCTACATGAGCAAAAGCTCGGGATGATCTATAACACAATTAATGTGACCATTGTTAGCATTGTGTCTGCGACTGTTCTCTGGTTTGGTGCAAATTTGGTTTTGGATGGACTATTTACTATCGGTATGTTGATGGCGTTTCTTTCGTATCAAGGGCGTTTTTCTGCCAGCATTAGTTCACTAATCGATAAGTATTTCGAGTTTAAGATGCTATCTGTGTACAACGAGCGTTTAGCAGATATTGTCTTAACCGAAAAAGAAACGGATAACGAGCCTGATGTCATAGGGCTACCCGTTGCAATAAATAATCAGGGCGATAATGTTATCGAGTTTGACGAGGTATACTTCTCTTATGGAAAAGACCAACCTCCTATTCTTAACGGTGCAAGTTTTAGTGTAAAAAGTAATGAGATTGTAGCGTTAGTTGGGCCGTCTGGTTGTGGTAAGTCAACCATTTCTAAACTGCTATTGGGTATTTATTCAGTCACATCAGGTAGCATTAATTATTTCGGTAATAAATCGCCTGCCTCCAAATCTCTTAGAGCTCAGGTTGGCGCGGTGTTGCAAGAAGACCAGTTGTTTAGTGGTTCGATTATCGAGAATATTACATTCTTCGCTGGCGATTTAGATGAAGACTGGCTTGTGGAGTGTGCTCGTAGGGCGGGTGTTCACGATGATATCGAAAGCCTAAATATGGGGTACCACACGTTGGTTGGTGAGATGGGCTCTAGTCTCTCAGGAGGTCAAAAACAAAGGATTCTCATCGCGCGAGCTTTGTATAAAAAACCCAAGTTTCTCGTATTGGACGAAGCGACAAGTAGCTTAGATATCTATACGGAGTCGTTTGTCTGCCAGATGTTTAAGGAAATCAATACTCCTATATTGATGATTGCTCACCGCCCAGAAACCATTGCTTCGGCTGACAGAGTATTACTTATGGAGGGAGGTTTGGTTCAGGAAATTCCCAATAATTTTAAGCAGGAAGCTCAAGATGTATAAATCTGAAAGAATACTCTGCCCAGATAATCATTCTGAATTATCTGGTGCTGCATTGATGGAGCAATACAACCAATTTTTTGGTGGAGACGATTGGGTTACGTTCTCTGGATGCCCGGCTGTTACCTTGACTAAAGTAGGAGTTAAAGGCTTCGAAAATTTTCCAGAAGGGGATGAGGCTATTACTATCGATTCTGGTTGTTACATCGAGTCGTCTAACCTTCCTGCTTTCCCTTCCTGCATCACAAAGCTGACCAGCGTTTCAGTTAACGACAGGCCTTTTGGAAAAATAGTGATCGGGCAAGGTTGCGTGCTTCAAGGAACTACTATTTGTGCTTATGAAAAAGTATCTATAGGAAACAATGTTATGTTTGGTCCAAATACAGTGGTTATGGATTGTAGTGGTCATGCTCTTACTAATAGAGGTCATCCAGATGAGCTTGATCGTCTAACAGCTGAGCCCATAACAATAGGCAATGATGTTTGGATAGGTTATGGGTGTATTGTTTTACCTGGCGTTAATATTGGCGATGGAGCAGTTATAGGGGCAGGTAGTGTTGTCACAAAGGATATACCGGCTAATTGTATGGCTGCGGGTAACCCGTGTACTGTAAAGAAAAAGGAATTAAGTTAATCGAAAGTTGAGCTGGCAACATACACATACAAGTTTTCCCTAAACCACCTATTTTGATAGTGCTTCCTGTCACTTAATTTTCCCGAATGACTTGTAGCGGTCAATTGAGCTAGGAGGCACTCCGTTTACATCAAACTCTACAATATTGTGTAATGTCACTGTTGGTTCGTTTTGACAAAATTGTAAACTGGTCAATATTACCTAAAAGACAAAAGCTGATCAGTGAACTGTACTTTTTCGATACTGGATAACACGTTCAAGCCGTCACGCGAAACAACGGTATCATTAAGCTGAAATTTACCATTCCCCAGATCATGAATTTGGTATTCACTTTTAGGGCCATGGGCGATCACTGTATTTACCCCCGCGTTTCCGGTTACGCGGTTGTCATGCTGGTTGATCTCAATATTCGCATCATTGTTACCTGATAGCGTTAGTTTAGTAAGGTATTGAGAGTGATGAGTATAGGACGTCACTGGGTCATACCTCATTTTAAATGTTCCGGTGAATGTATCGGCAAGGTATGCATCGTAAGTTAATGTTGGAGAGAAAATCTGTTCTACTATCGCTTGTGCATCGGGGTCTTCTTTTGAGAAATCGTCGCGGGTTTTAACTTGGTATAACCCCCACATACCTTTGCCGTTGTATGCTCCCCAAAGCCCGTAGTAGCTATCAATTACAGCGGCAAAGTACTCTTGATCAACGCTGACTTCTTCTTGCCACTCTTCTAAAATATCACGGGGTGGTGTGTAAGCATTGTGTAATGCTTGTCTCTGTACCGCATTAAATTCTTTTTGAAATTCAGGTAATGCGGTTACTGCATCTTCAGGCGCGTTAAAAACCCCGATGCCATAGTCATGGACTAAATGCAGTATTTCCTCATAAGAGGCGTCACGATGCTCTTCATAATCTTGTTGGACATACCATTCACCGCCTTCAACCTGAATCTCTTCTTCGAACAAGGGCTGCCCGGGCAAGTCATCGTTGTATCGTGGCTCATCGTAATAATTCATTAGCTTTAGTATTGCGCCATTGTCGGCCATCGCGTTTGCAATCTCGCGTTTTGAGTCAGTGCTCCCATACTTAGTGCCATCAACAGGGGTTAGATAGTGGTTGAGAACATTGACGGCTTTGACTATTTGATAATCGCTCAGGCGATCCATAATCAAAATATGGATAGATTTGCCATTCGGGGCATTGACCGCGATATATCGGTTGTAGCCTGCTTGAGAGTATTCAACGAATTGAGAGGGAACGGCTTCAATCGTGACCCCATGTACAACTGACGGTGCTGCGTTTGCCTGATTGAATAGCGATTTATTTTGATTTGAACCGCATCCAATGAGAAAGATAGCTGTCGCTAAGGTAGCTAAAGATAGAGTTTTCATGACACACCTTATTATTCATACGAAGTATCAATATACGGAACTGAAGTGCGTTGTTTAGTGACAGAAGTTGCTGTTAGACAAACCCATACAATACCTTACAAAGCGAGGCTTAATTCGTTGCTACTAACTTTACCGGCTGCGAGTGAAGTAAAAATGAAAGCCTCAAATCAATGGACATGATTTTGCTACCAGATTTGAGTTCTTTGTTAGGGGGGATTACTTGTCGTTTCAAGATACGTGAGAGTGGCTTGAAGAGTCGTTGAGGATCGGCGATCGAATTCACTTTCAAGTATTTCATAAACCGTATGTGCTTCAAAGTTTGCCAACTGTGGATAAAGTAACGGCTCTTCCAAAAGCAACCCGATCAGTTTCTTATGGGGACACACACCACTAAGCGCAAGTTGATTGAGCGCTGCGTGCTGAATGCCGATATACGAATGTTTGATTAATTCTAATAATTGTTGCTCGTCATTGATGTGTTTTATTAAGCCGACTCTTAAAGATAAGCAGGGTGATGACATCAGTGACAAACGGTTCTGTTGTATCCAATCATCGCCAAGCCAGACGAGGATGTCGCCGATATTTTCGGATTGCTCATCTAGCAAGAGTTCTAACACGAGTAGATTAAAGCGTGATGTTTGTACATCGGAAAAGCTTATGCTGTGTCTACATAAGGCATGAATCAAGGCGTAAAACGCCGCTTTGGTTAGATAACTTATTTTGTCGTCAGAGCAAAGGCTGCGCAGCCATGTTTTGTTTGAGCAAAACTCTAGAGCGATCGCTTGATTTTCTAGAGCCTCTATCTTTGCAGATCTGTTAGAACGCTTCTTTACTGAAGTAGAAGTAGAAGTAGAAGTAGATGCGACGGTAGAGTCAGCGTTAGAGATAGCTGGTGAGTGAGCTTGTTTTAATGCATCAAGTGTTGATGTAATAAGTGCTGGTTGAGCATTAGCGTCAATGATTTCCGCGCTAATCATTTCATTTATAGGGGCAATGTTCGTTGCTGTTCTACTTTTTACTGAAGAAGCCGCAACTATGATACCTGATGTCCCTAAAGTGAGTTCTTTTAAATAGCTTTGGTGGCTAGTTTTTGGGTTTTTCGAAAGGTGTTCAATTAACAGTCGCTTGATAGAGTTACTGCAAGCTTCCTGCTGAAGTTGTTGACGAATAAAGGCGACGCTAAGTTGTTCGGAAGTTTCAGTTAATAAGCTGTTTAGGCTGTCGAGTTGTTCTGACTCTTCCAACTTTGAAAACACTTGATAGAAAATGGGTATAAAGTGGTTAAGTTGCAGCTGTTTGTGCTGACTCTCCAAACTGCAAATCAGCAGAAGGAGCGTTGTGGTTGAATAAGCAACATTGGGTTTTTCTTGAAGATGGTCAATGACGTCCAGCTTATCTTTGCTACTCATTAGCCCTGTGAGTGAGTAGAGCGGTATACCAGATAGCAGTAACTCAAAATTAAGGTGCTTTATATCTACTAGGTAATTCCATTTCGCTAATTGATGTACGGAACTTTTTCTTATTGATGGATCTGAATGAGACAGGCCGTTTAAAAACACCTGCAGATATTCACGACAATCCATTTCAGATAGACGCTGAAATGCCACTTTTTGGCAGCTAATATCAGGGTGTTGTGTGGCTTTGTATAATACGACTTTGTCTTGAGTGTTTCTCAAAAAAATCCGAGTATCAGCGGTGCTTTTGAGTACGTTGTTTTCATTTAGCAGAGTCGGGGAGTGGCGCGAAAGTAAAGCAATGAGTTTGCCTTTTAGATCTGGCTCGGGGTCATTCTGAAGTCGGTGTAGTAAACGCAGAGACTGTTCGTGATCTAGTTGGTGTTTGTGATTGTCTAAAATCCGCGCAGCTATCAAGCTGATGTCATCTCCGTCATTCCAACCTCCATCCCAGTAGTCATTTTCGTCGCATACTGCTTCTAATAATACAGGAACAGCGAGTAGAGAGTGTTGGTTGTTCTCAATAGCCATTAACGATGCCAATTTAATTTCGCTGTCGTCCCAGTATTGATAGCAGTTGAGGATGGGCTCAATAGGCGCTGCATTATCTAAAGCGAGGCATTCAAGACTAGTAATAACAAGGTCAGGGTTCTGGGACGCTAACCTTTCTATAATCAGATATTTAGTGTTTTGAAAACGGCTTAATATTTGTGCTGCCAATACCTGTTCGGATAGGTTTCCAGTCAAGTAGATGTGTTTAACTTTGTGAAGTAATTTATCTAGAGACATTTATTTAAGCACCACTGAATTAACAAGTTTGAATAATAACTCTTATCATTTCTAATTGTATGATCCTAATCATATCTTTAATGTTTCATGTATTAATAATAGAGGTAGATGATAGTAACCCCGAAGGAATGTCGATGAGCATCGCACTAAAAAGCTTGGTAGGAGTGTGTGCCCTTTTCTCTGCAACTCTATACGCCGCTCTGCCCCCTATAAGTATAAATACGGCGAAGGCAGAACTCGGTAAACGACTGTTTTTTGATACGCGCTTGTCTGGGGACGACTCGATATCGTGCTCCAGTTGCCACATTCCGTCTAATGGTTTTTCTTACCCTGAACCGTTGAGCCCGGCCTATACGGGGAGTGATGGATTTCGCAATGCTCCAACACTTATTAATACAGCCTATAAAGAGGTGTGGTTTCACGATGGTCGTATTGGCACCAACCTAAACGATGTGGTGCGGGAAAATATCACTGAAGACTGGCTGATGAATATGGACATGCGTTTGATGCAGGAACGCCTCAAACAAGACCCAATATACGTCGAGATGTTTAAAGCGGCCAATCTTGGAGAACCGTCAAATGACGGAGTACGCAAAGCTCTGCCTGAATACCTAAAAACATTGACTTCGAAAAACGTCCCTTTTGACAAGGGTGAGCTTAGCGACTTAGCGAGCCAGGGAGAAAAACTGTTCACAGGCAAAGCGGGGTGCAGCCAATGCCATAGTGGCGCGCTGTTTTCGGACGGAAAGGCACACAATACCGGAGTGCCAGAAAATCATGAGATATTTTTAGACCCCATGCGACATCAATCTTTTCTTGCCTACAACATGTTTATGGGTGTGCAAGATTACTTAACGTTAAAGCGCGATGTTGGTGCGCATGTTCAAACTCATAAAGCGGATGGTAGCGATCGCGGTAAGTTCATAACGCCAACGCTGCGAGAGCTCAGTCAAACTGCGCCGTACATGCACAATGGCATGCTTGCCACGCTTGAAGATGTGGTTGAATTTTATAATCAAGGTGGTGGCGAAGACTCAAACAAAGACTCTCGACTCACCACGCTTTCCCTAACGGACTATGAAAAAAAGGCGCTGGTGGCTTTTTTGGAATCGTTATCTGGAGACGCCCTTATAGGCGAAGAATACGAATGGTTAGACTATGACTTCGGCTACGAATACACGGAGGATTGGTCAAATGCTCGTAACTAAACGCTCTGTATTAAAGGCAGCACTCTTTATTCTTATTGGGATGACGGGGCTTCCCAATGTTGTTAATGCAAAGGTACAGCTTGAGCCTCTAGGGGAGGTGCCTGTGCCTGCGGATAATAAACAAACACCAGAAAAAATTGAGTTGGGAAAGATCTTATTTTATGACGGTCGGCTAAGTGGCGATACGACTAGCCCATGTGCTGGTTGCCATATTCAATCTCAGGGCTGGGGTTTTCCTGATGATTTATCCATGGGATATCCGGGTACGGTACATTGGCGTAATAGCCAAACGATTATTAATGCGGCTTATTATGACAAATTTTTCTGGGCGGGCAGCGCTATGTCATTGGAAGCGCAAGCCAAAGATGCTGCGAAGGGCGCGGTCGCGGGTAATGGTGAAGATGACATCATGGAAGCGCGTTTAACCTTAGTACCTGAGTATGTTGAACGTTTTAAGCGAGTGTTTGGTGATGATACTCCGAAAATACACAACGCTTGGCGCGCTATAGCCGCGTTTGAACGTACGATGATTCAACGTGACACACCAATAGACAACTATTTACTCGGTGACAAAACCGCTTTGTCTGAGTCCCAATTGAAGGGTAAAGCACTGTTTGAGGGCAAAGCGAATTGCATTGCTTGTCACAACGGGGCTTTGGCATCTGACCAGAAATTCTACAACATTGGCGTGCCGCCAAGCCCTTGGTGGAATGATGATGGACTGGCACAGATAACGTTTCGATTTGAGCTTTATTCTAAAGGTGTCACCGAAGAGATGTACCGCACTACAAAGGCCGATCCCGGTGCTTACTTTCGTGCTAAACGTAAAGAGATGTTAGGTAAGTTTCGCACGCCAAGCCTACGTTATACAAAATACACAGCGCCTTACATGCACAATGGCACTATTCCAACTTTAGAAGCGGTGATCGATTTTTACGATCGAGGTGGTGTGGCGGATGACGGGCGCACTACTGGGTACCCTAAAACCAAATCTGCTTTGATCCAACCTCTCGGTTTAACGGAGCAAGATAAAAAAAACTTACTGAGTTTTATCGAAGCATTTTCAGGTGAACAGATTTTTATTGAAGAGCCAACCATTCCAGAATACCAACCGCTATTTACTAAAGAAGAACTTGCTGGAGCAGAGAAATGATCGCCAACTCAGAGCAAAATTCGAGTAAACGACACAACAAATGCATGATGTCACGACGTGATTTTTTACTTTATTCCGGCGCAGCCACTGCCGTCTCTATGGTTCCTCTGACCTTATTTGCAGGGACTGATTCTGAAACTCAGGTAGAAGGTCGTATTGTCGGTTACCCGCGTAAGAAAATCGCAAAGTTAAGTCAACTCAGTAACCACATTCCGGTTCACTTTCAATATCCAGATGAAGGAAAAAACTCGATTGCGATGCTGGTTAAATCCGACATCGAATGTGGCGGTGGGATAGGGTTACAGCGCGATATTGTGGCGTACTCGATGACGTGTACTCATCAAGGTGGGCCTTTAACCGGTGCTTATAAAGCAACAGGGGAGCATCGCATTGTCGGGCAGTGTCCATTCCACCTGTCTACATTTGATTTACGTCGCCATGGCATTATGGTATCGGGTCAAGCCTTTGAGAGCTTACCTCAAGTACTGCTGGAGCTAGAAGGTGATGATATCTATGCGGTCGGGGTTATGGGATTGATCTTTGGTCGAATGGAAAATCTGATCGATGTGGAGGTTAGCTAGATGACTCAATTTTCTTTTAACGATAAATTGGCTGTAAACGATCAATCAGCTTTAAACAGCCAGTATCTGCAACCGACCAGTACATTACTGCCACCTGCTAGTGCGGAAGTCATCACAACAGCGTGTGACTATTGTATTGTTGCGTGTGGTTACAAAGTCTATCGTTGGCCTGTGAGTAGCCCTTCCGGTGGCCCTGCTGCAAGTGAAAATGCATTTGGTGTCGATTTCCCGGTTCATGCTTTGCAAGCTTGGGTTTCGCCACAGCAACACAATATTATTTCGCATAATGGCAAACCACACCATGTGGTGGTGGTAGCGGATAAAGACATACAAGTCGTCAATAAAGGCGGTGATTCTTCGGTTCGTGGTGGACTGCTCGCAAGAAAGCTCTATAACCCAGAAACACCAACCAAAGATCGATTGAAGCAACCGCTTGTTCGAATTAATGGACAGTTGCAACCAGTTGAGTGGGATTTCGCATTGGATATAGCAGCCCAAGTCGGCCGTTATGTGATTGATATGCACGGTTCAAACAGTTACTGCGTGAAAACCTATTCTTATCAGTATATTGAAAACACCTACGCGATAACAAAGTATGCATTGCGTCATGTCAATACCGCGAATTTTTCGTTTCATGATACGCCGTCAGATGTCACCGCAACCCCAGGATTTCGAGATGCGGGTTTTGATAATTTTGCTCCAAGTTATGATGATTGGGGCGCGGCAGATACTTTGATGATCTGCGGAACAGATCCGTATGAGACAAAAACCATCATCTTTACGCAGTTTATTATGCCGGCGGTGCATCGTGGGATGAAAACCGTGATTTTGAACCCTCGTGAAACCGCTGGAACAGCGTGGCTTAAAGCTCAAGGTGGATTGCACCTCGATATTAATCCCGGTAGCGATAATCTTGTGATTGGTGCAATTGCTCGAGTGATCTTAGAGCAAGGCTGGCAAGACAATGAGTGGATTGAAAACTGGGTCAATAATAAATGGGAATCGAGCTCAGGTTTTGGTCAGGGTACTCGTAATACGCCATGGCAATGGAGAACCACTTGGGGCAAATTCCAAACGAATGGCTTTGATGATTATAAGCAATGGAATTTGGAGCAGAAAGAGTACGCACCTGAGTATGCCGCATCGATCGCGGGTATTGATGTGGAGAAGATCCACAAAGCCGCTGAGATGTTGGCAATGCCAGTCAACGGTCAACGAGTTAAAGCCTCAATTGGTATAGAGAAGGGCTTTTATTGGTCGAATAATACCGGGAATACCAACGCCATCGCCTCCCTTGCAACGATAATCGGTACTGGTGGCCGAGAAGGGCGTGTGATTGGTCGATTTGGTGGGCATCAACGTGGTGGACTAGCCGGTGGGAAACTACCAAGGAATAAGTCACCTGAAAAAGTCGCAGGTAGGCGCAGGCGCTCAATAGACACCGATAGATATCTCTATTCCGGGCATTCCCGTATGGCCCATGTCATTGGTACAACATGGATTCAAGCTATGTGTGGTAGTTATGGGTTGAAAGAGAAATTCACTGACTTAACAACACGTAATCCTCACCAAGCGATGCGACGTGATAAACAGCACATTATAGATACACTCAAAAAGCGTGCAGATTCCGGTGGAATGGTCGTCATCAATCAAGATATTTATTTACGTGATCCTATTGGTAAACAATTCGCTGATATCATCTTTCCGGCCGCGACTTGGGGGGAAGAGGATTTCATGCGCGCTAATGGTGAGCGTCGTCTACGCCTTTACCAAAAGTTCGCTGATGCGCCGGGTCAGGCTAAGCCAGACTGGTGGATTGTTGCTCAAATGGCTTCGCGAATGGGGTACGATGGGTTTGATTGGCAAAACTCAAATGATGTAGCTGAAGAGTCATCACGATTTAGCCGTGGTAGCCGTAAAGATTTCAATATGATTAAAGTCGCAGCACATGCTGAAGGAAAAACTCTTCATCAAAAGCTCGCTGAATTTGGTACCGAAGGGATCCAAGGGCCTGTTTTTTATAACTATGACACCAAAAAGCTGATTGGCACTAAGCGCCTACATGACACTGAAATGAGTTGGGATGATCTGGTCGATAAAGGGCTGCAAGATGGCCCTCAAGGCGCCAATATTATGCGTAAACAGCTCACTCAATTTAATAGTCAGACGGGGAAGGTCAATCTTCAAAAACATCCTTGGGATCTGTTTAGTGATTTTCATCGTTGGCTTACCCCAAAACAGGACGAGTTATGGTTTTCGAATGGTCGTATTAACGAGATTTGGCAGTCAGGGTTTGATGATACCGAACGCAGGCCTTACATCACTCATCGTTGGCCTGAAAACTGGATTGAAGTACACCCGGAAGATGCGGACAAACGGGGCATAGAAGCCGGAGATGAAGTACTGGTGTACTCGGAGCGGGTGGCCAATTTTAAAGATACGATTCTGGGTATCGAGTCAGACGATTTTCAGTTTAGTAACCTAATGAAAAATGGTCACATTCAACTGGATTACGCGGAGATTAAAGCCGTTGCGATTGTCACCTCAGCCACGAAAAAAGGTGTGTTGTATTGCAATATGATGGACATGAAGAACCCAGCGAATGCTTTAACAACAAGGGTAGTTGACCAAATCAGTGGTAACTACAACTACAAAATGGGCGTCGCCAAAATAAAGAAAATTGGCGAATCAAAATATAAGCGTGAGTTTGAAGGGTTCTCCTTTGCACCACGTAACATTGTGTAAGGGAAGTTTATGTTTGGCGTATTATTGGTTTTGCATGTATTGGCTGCCACCATTTGGACGGGAGGGCACATTATTCTCAGCGTCGTTATCCTTCCTAAAGTCTTGAAACACCGTTCTCCAGAAATGTTATTGGAATTTGAGCAAGGGTACGAAAAGGTGGGAATACCTGCTTTGGTAGTTCAAGTGGTGACTGGGTTGATGCTCGCTTATCACATATTGCCGGACGTTAACTTATGGTTTGATATGTCTATTCCACTGGCTCATGGCATTGCCGCTAAATTGACGTTGCTGTCTCTGACGGTATTGCTAGCCCTAGACGCACGCTTTCGTGTGATTCCGAAACTATCGAAGGACAACTTGGTTGATATGGCGCTGCACATTGTGCCAGTGGCCATTATTTCAATTTTGTTTGTGGTTGTCGGAGTTTCATTTAGAACGGGTTGGCTAGTTTGATCTGCTTTTACGTTTAGTGCGGAATATTTGACAATGTCTAAGTTAGATAAGTTAGAAGAAACAGCGCCAATTCGGCGCTGTTTCTTCTTGTTACTGACCCCTTGCCTGTCTTCAGGCTAGCATTCCTATCACACATCAACAGAGAGCTGATGCTTCAAGACAGGGACAAAGGTTATTGAATTTTTTGCTCTGCTTGATCGAGCAAGCCTTGCATCTTTTTCTGAGCTCTGCGACTCACACGTTTTTTGGCCGCGGTGCGAGCTTCTTCTAAGTTAACACTAGGATCACCAACAACCACAAGTGCCACCATTCCGTGTCGGTGATGTACTTTACATTTTATGCCATAAACTCCGGGCTTATCAAAAGTGACTTCCTGAGCGTTTGACCCGGATATCATAAGAGGTTTAGCACCGTCAGGAAGCATCCCTTGAATGCTATGAGCAGTATGAGAGCCAACGGTTCCTTTAAAAAGCACCTTGTCACCAGGTTCGATTTCTACGTAATCAGGAATGAATTGGTACATCTTGTCGATGTTTTCAGAATTCATGTCCATCACTTGTTTGATGACCTTTGTTTCAGCAAACGCAGGGGCTGCAATAATAGATAGGATTAGTAAAATTAGGCGCATCGTATTCACTCTATTAAATAAGAATTATTTTCAACAATGCTAATTTATTCAGGGTTTGGTTGGAAGTTGATTTTTACATCACACATGTGAATCAAAAGGGTTCTTGTGTTAGATCAAGCAAACAAACCGATGACCCAAGCTATAAACTGAATTCATCACGACATTAAAGGGCGAACAGCTTTGTTTACATTCCGAATAGGTAGGAGTGGTTTTCACAATTACACATAGTTTTTCACGCAAACGGTGTTCTACATGTATTTATAGGCTTCTATATATATTTATAAGAACCTAAATGAAAATGATTGTCATTTACTTACATTGTTGGTAACCTATTGTGAAACTTTACAACATTCCTCTTAATGCACTGAAGTGTATATAAAACCCCGCTAAACCCTATGTAAACTATGGTTATTCGTTTGCTTTGCTTGTTAATTAAGCATATCTACCTCTTTTGTTCTACCCCTTTAGGGTAGTTTGTTTTCGTAATTGATTTACATCATATTTTCATTTTCTTTCATAATTCATTATTCGCTCAGTTAAGAAATATATAACCTTCAGGAATTCTTATGAGCAAGATGAAGCTAGTCGTAATCGGTAACGGGATGGTCGGTCATCGCTATATCGAAGATTTAGTCGAGAAGACAGATGTTGCAAACATGGACATCACGGTGTTCTGTGAAGAACCACGTGTTGCGTATGACCGTGTGCACCTTTCTTCTTACTTTTCACACCATACTGCAGATGAACTTTCTTTGGTAAAAGAAGGCTTCTACGAGAAACACGGCATCAACATGCTGATCGGTGAACGTGCTATCAACGTTAACCGTGAAAAGAAAACAGTTTACTCAAGCACTGGTCGTGAAATTCAATACGACAAACTTGTTCTTGCGACTGGTTCTTTCCCGTTTGTACCGCCAATTAAAGGCCACGAAGGTAAAGACTGTTTTGTTTACCGTACTATCGAAGACTTAAAAGCTATCGAAGCGACGGCAAAGAACTCAAAGTCTGGTGTTGTTGTTGGTGGTGGTCTACTTGGTCTTGAAGCGGCTGGTGCACTAAAGGCATTAGGTGTGACGACTCACGTTGTAGAGTTTGCTCCCAAGCTTATGGCAGAGCAGCTTGATCTTGCTGGTGGTAATCAACTTCGTCAAAAAATCGAACGTATGGGCGTAAACGTTCATACAAGTAAGAACACGCTTGAAATTGCTCCTGAAGGCACTGAAGCTCGTAACGTAATGCGTTTTGCAGACGGTACAGAGCTAGAAACTGATTTCATCGTATTCTCTGCTGGTATTCGCCCACAAGACAAACTTGCTCGTCAAATGGGCCTAGGTATTGCGCCTCGCGGTGGTATCGAGATTAACGATCACTGTCAAACGACAGACAAAGATATCTACGCTATCGGTGAGTGTGCATCTTGGAACCAAACGTTCTACGGTCTAGTGGCTCCTGGTTACAAAATGGCGACCGTTGCGGTTGACCACGTTGTTGGTAACGAAAGCACATTTGAAGGTGCAGACATGTCTGCGAAGCTTAAGCTTCTTGGCGTGAAAGTAGGTTCTATCGGTGATGCTAACGGCCGCACTCCAGGTTGTAAGAGCTACGTTTACCAAAACGAAGAACAAGAAATTTACAAGCGACTAATCGTTTCTGAAGACAACAAGAAGCTGCTTGGTGCGGTAATGGTCGGTGATACGTCTGACTATGGTGATCTTCTTCAGCTAATGCTGAATGAAATCGACCTGCCAGAGCATCCAGATGCATTGATTCTTCCTGCTCACGCGGGTGCTGAAAAGCCAACACTTGGCGCGGATTCTTTACCAGAAACTGCCGTTATCTGTTCTTGTTTCGATGTAACTAAAGGCAAGATTGCACAAGCCGTTGCTGAAGGTCACCATACAATTGGTGATATCAAAGCAGTAACTGGTGCTGGTACTGGCTGTGGTGGTTGTATTCCACTTGTGACTTCAGTACTGAACGCTGAACTTGCTAAAGCCGGTGTTGAAGTGAAGAACGACGTATGTGAGCACTTTGCTTACTCTCGCCAAGAGCTTTTCCACTTGATTCGTATCGAAGAAATCAAAACATTCGATGAGTTACTAGAGAAATACGGTAAAGGCTACGGCTGTGAAGTATGTAAGCCTCTAGCGGGTTCTATTCTTGCTTCTTGCTGGGGTGAGCACATCCTTAAGCCTGAGCTAGTGAAACTGCATGATACCAACGATAACTTCCTAGGTAACATCCAAAAAGACGGTACTTACTCTGTTATCCCTCGTATGGCAGGTGGTGAAGTAACGCCTCAAGCACTAAGCGTTCTTGCTGATGTAGCGGCTGAATACAACCTGTACACCAAGATCACAGGTGCACAGCGTATCGGTCTATTCGGTGCTCAAAAAGATGACTTACCAGCAATCTGGAAGAAGTTAGTTGCTGCGGGCTACGAAACAGGTCAAGCGTACGCGAAGGCGCTACGTATGGCTAAGACATGTGTCGGTTCAACTTGGTGTCGTTACGGCGTTCAAGATTCAGTTGGCCTAGGTGTGATGATCGAGAACCGTTACAAAGGCATCCGTACTCCTCATAAGATGAAGTTTGGTGTGTCTGGCTGTACTCGTGAGTGTGCTGAAGCTCAAGGTAAAGACTTAGGTATTATCGCGACTGACGCAGGTTGGAACATGTACGTATGTGGTAACGGTGGTATGAAGCCTCGTCACGCAGACTTACTTGCAAGCGACCTAGACCAAGAAACGCTGATCAAATACATCGACCGTTTCATGATGTTCTACATCCGCACGGCTGCGCCACTACAACGTACTTCGGTATGGATGGACAACCTAGAGGGTGGTGTTGACTACCTACGTGAAGTGATTGTCGACAACAAGCTTGGCATCAATGACCAACTTGAAGCGGACGTAGCTGGCCTTGTGGGTAACTTTGCTTGTGAGTGGACTGACACTATCAACGACGAAGCTCAACTTAAGCGCTTCTCACACTTCATCAATGCTGACGACCGTGATGAAAACGTTGTGTTTGTTGACGATGGCCGAGAACAACACCGCCCAGCAACATTCACAGAAAAACACCCAGAAGCGAAGGGCGATATCCTTCACGTTGAACTGGTTTAATTGGGAGACGACATCATGGCATTTACCAAAGTTTGTAAGATCGAAGACATTATTCCAGGTACCGGTGTTTGTGCGTTGGTTGGTGGTGAGCAAGTGGCTATTTTCCGCCCAACTAAAGCCGAAGAAGTGTTCGCTATTAGTAACACTGACCCGTTTTTTCAATCAAACGTTTTATCTCGCGGTTTAACGGTTGAGCACAAAGGTGAGCTTTGGGTGGCAAGCCCACTTAAGAAGCAACGCTTTAACCTAGCAACAGGTGTGTGCATGGAAGACGAGAGCTTCAGTGTAAAAGCGTATAAAGCTCGCGTTACTAAAGGTGCTGTAGAAGTTTCAGCATAGTTAGTTCGAAACCATAGCTAGTTCGAAACTTCGACACAGTTACTTAGCAAGATTTGATAGATCAAGGGTTCTAGTTATCGACATTGCCTTAATTCGGCAATTAGAACCTTTTCCTATCCGATTTCAACTTTTAATTTTAACTTTTTAAGGACAATCTTATGTCTACTGATTTTAAACCAGCAGAATTCGTTCAAACAATGATCGATGTAGGTGAAGCGAAAACGAAAACAAGTACTCGTGATCTACTGATTCGAAGCACAATGGCAGGCATCATTCTTTCTCTTGCTGTTGTAGTGGCAATCACGACTATCGTGCAAACAGGCATTGGTATTGTTGGCGCTCTTGTGTTCCCTGTGGGCTTCGTCATTCTAAGTGTAATGGGCTATGACCTAGTAACCGGTGTATTTGGCCTTGCTCCTTTAGCGAAATTTGATAACCGTCCAGGTATTACTTGGGGTCGTATTTTACGTTGTTGGGGTCTTGTTGGTCTTGGTAACCTTATCGGTTCTTTAATTGTTGCAGTGTTAGTGGCAATTTCACTTACAGGTAACTTCTCTTTAGAACCAAACGCAGTTGCTCAAAAGTTCATTGCTGTTTCTACAGGTCGTAGCCTAGGGTTTGAAAACATGGGCATGGACGGCTGGATCACATGTTTCGTGCGCGGCATCTTCTGTAACCTAATGGTTTGTCTAGGTGTGATTGGTAACATGACTGCACGTACAGTTGCTGGTCGTGTAGCAATGATGTGGTTCCCGATCTTCATCTTCTTCGCACTTGTATTTGAGCACACAGTTGTAAACATGTTCCTATTCCCACTGGGTATGATTCTTGGCGCTGACTTCGGTATCGCGACATGGTTGAACTTCAACCTTATCCCAACAATCTTAGGTAACATCGTTGGTGGCCTACTGTTAACGTGTGTTCCTCTATACCTGACTCATGCTAAAACAGCTCCTTCTCTAGGCGCGAAGTAATACGGTAAACGTAAGTTAGTATGAGATTGAAAGCCCCAACAACGTGTTTGGGGCTTTTTTAGTTTGAAAGCTGTCAGTGTATTCTCGGGCAGACAACATCTTAGTTATCATAGATGCGTTGTTTGCTATTGAGCAAAACATCCGCAATAGATTGTTTTGTTATAATTATTTCTATCTTCGTTAGTATTTAGACTGAATATTTATTTCAACACCTGATAGTCTAAGAGTTAAGGATTTTGATAAGTCATCATGAATACAGTGACTTATCACATAGATTGAAGCTTGAGATAAAACAAGCAAACCTTCGGAGCGCAGAATGTCAGAAGTATCGTCATCGAATGTTAAAGAAGTAAGCAATGGATTTGTTTCATTGGTAGGTGCAGGTCCGGGCGACCCAGACTTACTTACACTAAAAGCCGCACGAGTGATTCAACAAGCAGACGTTTTGGTTTATGACCGCTTGGTATCAAAAGATATCTTAGCGATGGCTAATCCAGAAGCTGAAATGTTGTATGTGGGTAAGAAGCTCGATCATCACTGCGTGCCACAAGATCAGATCAACCAACTATTGGTGACCAAAGCACAAGAAGACAAGCACGTTGTGCGTCTAAAAGGTGGTGATTCGTTTATCTTTGGCCGTGGTGGCGAAGAGTGCGAAACGTTAGCTGAGAATGACGTGAGATTTGAAGTGATTCCTGGCATTACTGCAGCCGCAGGAGCGACCGCATATGCGGGAATTCCATTGACTCACCGTGACCACGCGCAAAGCGTACAGTTTATTACGGGTCATTTGAAGAAAGATGGCGAAGATATTGACTGGCGTTCTCTTGCTCAACACAATCACACGATCGTGTTTTACATGGGCTTGAAAGAGAGTCCTAATATTCAGAAGAATTTACTCGATAACGGTATGCGAGAAGACATGCCAGTTGCGATTATCGAAAATGGCACTCGCCAAGAGCAGAAAGTGTTTAGAGGTGGGCTACGTGACCTAGCTGATCTTGCTGGCGTTGCAAAGAGCCCTGCACTGATTGTGGTTGGAAGTGTTGCTCAGCTTCATGAAAAACTGGCTTGGTTTAACAAGCAAGCTTAAGTGATTGATGATCAAGCTTAGCTGACTAAGAATCAAATACTGCAGCGGCTACTCTGTCGCTGCATTTCTTGTTGGCGCATGGGCATTTCGTCAATAATATTAGTGATTAAACTCCAGTCGGTTTTACCACTCCACCTATGTTTCTCTTTCCCGTCTTTACCAATCAACACGGCAGTGTGTGAACCTTTGGGTATTCCATAACTGTTAGTCACTGCATCCAATTTAAATTCTTCAACTAACCATGCAGGAACGGTGTAGCCGCTTTCTGCGATGACCATGATTACTACATCTCGCTCGTCCAATTGACAATTGTTAATCAAGACTTCATTGAGAAACTCTTTTACGATCGAATCATCTGTTGGAGCGAAATAAATAACACTGCGGTGTGGCAGAGCTTTGGAATGAGAGTAGGCTGGGTAGGCGTGTAACGAGTTGACTGACAGAATCATAAACATAACCGTGCTTGTTATTAAAGCGTTCAGTGTTTTGGAAATTACGTTTGTTACCGATGCCTTAGTTATCGCGGCCTTAGTTATGGCTGCGTTAGCTATTGCCGCGCAGCAACGTCTCAATACTGAGTAAATGGTGTCGCTGCCGAGGCATGATCTGATTATTTGTCGGTACTTCATGTTCCACCTTCCTCGATAAACCCAAACAAGCTCTAAGTTAATAACAACTACGTTAAGCCAATAACAACTACGTTAAGCATAGCTAATGAGTTCATTTTTATTAAAGAAAGCGACTCGCATTTTAGAAGTGAATAGAATAGGGTATACGGAAAATCTAAAGGTATGAATTTATGGAAAACATAGCAATTTTGGTCGACGTTCAGAACGTTTACTATACAACACGCGATAAATACCGTTCTAACTTCGACTATAACCAGTTTTGGTATGTTGCCACGGAAGGACGTAACGTTGTCGAAGCCAATGCTTACGCAATCTCAAGTCAAGATCCTAAACAGCGTCAATTCCACCATATCCTTCGTGGTGTTGGTTTTAATGTGAAGCTAAAACCGTTTATTCAGCGTCGTGATGGTAGCGCCAAAGGGGATTGGGATGTCGGTATCGCGTTAGACGCGATAGAGCTTGCGGAGACGGTTGATACGATTGTTTTGGTATCAGGAGACGGTGATTTTGAAATCTTGGTAGAGCGAATCAAAGAGCGTTTTGGAAAGCCTGTTGAAGTGTATGGCGTTCCTGGGTTAACAGCTCAAAATCTTATCGATTCTGCCTCAAAATTTGTACCGATTGAAAAAGATTTTCTTCTATAGAGGAAATCACGCACTTTATAATTGAAATCAATAATAACGATAATTAGAATGCAAACAGTTCTTATTTATCGGTGTGTGAAATGTCTCGTGTTTTAGTTGTTGATGATGATATTCAGTTGTGTGAGTTACTGGGTGAAGTGTTGGAAAATGAAGGGTATCACGTTGATACCGTTCATTGCGGTGAATCAGCTCTAGAGTTTATTCAATCAAATCCTGTTGATTTAGTCTTACTCGATGTGATG
Source organism: Vibrio sp. 10N.247.310.24 (assembly GCF_041467175.1). Lineage (NCBI taxonomy): Bacteria > Pseudomonadati > Pseudomonadota > Gammaproteobacteria > Vibrionales > Vibrionaceae > Vibrio > Vibrio sp. 10N.247.310.24. The sequence goes on along the minus strand of NZ_JBFSUD010000056.1, from coordinate 3,887 downwards.
CTCCCCAATTTAAGTGGTATTCAAGTCGCAAGACGTATTTGTCAGCGTTTTGCTACTCCTATCCTTATGCTAACTGCGCTTAATGATGATGCCTCCATGCTAGATGGCTATCAAGCCGGGGCAGATCAATACATCGCTAAGCCTTTCAATGTTCCTGAGCTTTTGACCCGGATTAAGGTGATCTTACGCCGAGTTGGGTTTGAGCGACAAAGACAATCAATGGCTTCATCTAATCAAGGTTTGTGCGAGCAACTTACCCGTTTACCTTTAACGGGCACTGAAAAAGAGTTGCTCGATTATCTGATCAAAAATAATGGCATCGTTGTATCAAAATCTGACTTGCAAATACATGTCTTGAAGAAAGAGCTGTGCCCCTTCGACCGTAATCTAGATATGCATATCAGCAACATACGTCGAAAATTGGTGCAGGCTGGCTTATCAAAGCAACATATTAAAACTGTGCGCGGTCAAGGCTACAGCTACCTAGAGTCGGTAGGAGTATGAGTAACTGGTTTCTACGGTGCCCTGATTTCGTTATCAAGCGTAAGGATGGCTTAACGTTTCAGCTGTTCAGTTGCCTGACCGTGATTTTAGTCAGTATCCTCATCCTTCAAGGTGTCGCAGAACGAGCGCTGATGAAAGCCTTGTTGAAGGTACCTGAACCTGTCAAAGCTGAAATGTTGGATTTGGCTTATCAAGCTAATGTACTGATCGAAGAAGGGGACATGGATGAGCTTGCCGACTGGGGCAATGCCCAACGTTATTATTTATTCATTATCGATGAAAACAACCGACCTATTACCCACCGACACATGCATCCGCATTTTGAATTTAAGTTGAAGTACCTGCGTACATTAGACCATCAACTCAGTGATCGTGTGAGTAAGCCTATCTTCGGCTTGCCACTTGATAACGGCAATACACTCGTGATCCAACTGCCAGGCCAGTTTCATCCAGCAAAATCCTTTGCACCGTATTCCTACGCGCTGAAAGTTGTGATTGCTTTGATCGTGTTATCGCTGTTTTCCATTATTATGGCGAAAAGTCTGCAGCAGCCACTCGATCGTTTAAGGGAGGCCAGTCGAAGGCTCGCACAAGGAGATTTTTCAGTGAGTGTTGTGTCTGAGTTGGATTCAACTACACGTGAATTCAATGAGCTTGCCAATGATTTTGACCATATGACCTTTGAGATTAAGTCTCTGGCTGAAAAGCAGCGTCGTTTGATTCGTGATGTATCACATGAGTTGAGGACACCGTTAGCAAGGCAGAATCTCGCATTACATTTACTACGTAGTAAGGTCGATGAAAAAAGTATGGGTTTACTCGAACGGATGGAAAGCGAAACGGAAGAGATGAATAAGCTGGTGGGTGAAATTCTTGAGTTCAGCCGGCTAGAAACCTCTCGTTATGATTCTAAGTTAACTCCAATGCATCTTGAGCAGTATTGCTCAATGCTAATTGTACAGATGCAAAATGACTTGAAACCTAATCAAACTTTGACTGGTGATTTGGAAACTGCAACATCAATGGTTAATGTTGACGAGAGGCTACTTTTGAGGGTGATCAGTAACCTTGTAGGAAATGCGATCAAATACGCAGGGGGCAATGCGGATATTGTCGTCAAGACCTATGGGCAGGTCAATGATAAGCGTTACAGTGTCATTTCTGTGGAGGATGATGGTGAAGGTATCCCAGATAACAAGATTGCAGATATCTTTGACCCGTTTACCCGCATCGAGTCAGCCAGAGATAAACAGTCTGGTGGTTACGGTCTTGGACTCGCGATCGTTAAGGAAGCCATGGGAGTGATGAATGGGCATGTTACCGCTGAGAACAGAGAAGGTGGGGGACTTAGAGTGAACCTTATGTTTCCTATCGTAGATTAAGCGTTAGACTCGGCACTCAACGCTCAGCCCCTGTAACGAGAAGATAGATGAGAGTTGAATCGTTTCGGCTCAAAGAGAACCCAATAAAAAACGCCACTGCAGATGCAGTGGTGTTTTTGTTTATACGCTTTTCATTGATCAGCTAAGGCATAGCCATTAATTACGCCTTAGCTTGGAGATAAGAGCGACAGAGAAGCTAGATTATGCCTGTTGGCGTGCTAGCTTAACTTCTTCTTCTTTCTCACCAGCTGCCGGGTCATTGAAGCGAGACTCATCAAGAGAACCTTCAGACTTAGCAACGATGATAGTTACGGCACTATCACCTGTGATGTTTACAGCGGTACGAATCATATCAAGAAGGCGGTCAACACCCATGATTAGAGCAATACCTTCAAGCGGTAGACCAACTTGGTTCAATACCATCGCTAGCATAACAAGACCAACACCAGGAACACCTGCGGTACCAACAGACGCCAATGTCGCTGTTAGGATAACCATTAGGTAATCACCCATAGTCAGGTCGATGTTGTAAGCTTGTGCAATAAACGCAGTTGCAACACCTTGCATGATAGCTGTGCCATCCATGTTCACTGTTGCACCTAGTGGTACGGTGAATGAAGCGACTTTGTTGTCTACGCCCATGCGGTTTTTAGCCGTTTCCATTGTTACTGGAATCGTTGCGTTCGAAGAGGCAGTTGAAAACGCAAACATGATTGCATCTTCCATCTTACGTAAGAACGTAATCGGACTTAGGCCTGTGAATCCTTTAAGCATCGCGCTGTAGGTAACCAAACCGTGTAGAAGTAGGGTACCCGCAAGCACTAAGAAGTATTCTGCTAGGTTCCAAATTGCGCTTAAACCAAGGCCAGAGAACAGCTTCGCCATTAAGAAGAATACGCCGTAAGGCGCAAGGTTCATTAGTAGCGCAACTAGCTTCATGATCACTTCGTTTAGATCAGAGAAAACCGCAGCGATACGCTCACCTGGTTTACCCGCTGCACTGATTGCAATACCAAACAACACAGCAAATACGATAACTTGTAGCGTTTTGCCCTCAGCCATCGCCTGAATAGGGTTGGTCGGGAACATGTCGATGATGACTTGGCCCAAAGAAGGAGCATCAGCTGATTTGAAAGAGCTCGCAGCCGTAAGATCCGCACCCGCTCCAGGTTGGAACAAATTACCGATAGTCAGTGCTAGAGTGATAGCTACAGCAGTTGTACCGATATAAAGTGCAAGTGTTTTGCCCCCCATACGGCCAAGAGTTGATAAGTCTTTAAGAGAGCTTGTACCGCACACGAGTGAAACGAAGACGAGTGGTACAACAAGCATTTTTAAACTGGCGACAAAGATCTGTCCGCCTACTTCAAAGAGTCCGTTAACGATGTAGTTGTTAACAAATCCGCTGTCTGCAAAAAGGGATTGAATGGCAAATCCCGTTAATATACCTACGACCATACCGAGGATAACTCGGCCAGTCAGAGACATAGGTTTCTTGGTATTCATTTAGAACACTCCTTATTATTTATAACTTTGATACCTTTCCAAAGTGAGCAGGAGATTAGCAGTCGGTTGATTAAATCGAAAAACAAAAAATGAGTTTGGAATTACAGATGTGATCATAATCACTGATAATTGTTCAAATAAAACAAAATAAAACAAAATAATTCACCAGTCCTTTACATTTATCGAGTGTTTTATACAAGAAATCGTCGTTCTGAAGGTAATAAATAAGATAAGAGGATTTTGTTATAGATGTTTGCTTATTACATTGACTGCGCAAATGGCGGTGTTTCAAAAAGTTTGGCGCAGAGAGCCGATTTTTAATTCAAGTGCTCGTTAAATGACTGTATTGAATTGGTTTCTTTTAACTGCAGGTTAACGACTCGTCAGCTCGTCTTTACAAAACTTTACGAATGCAAAGAATGTAAATTTAATGCAAATAGTGGCTTTGTTGCGTAATTAAATTTAAAGATAGAACAACCCCGTTTCGCGTATTTC
>NZ_JBFSUD010000055.1:0-31093 GCF_041467175.1 Vibrio sp. 10N.247.310.24 | reverse complement strand
GAAGTACATCGAGCGTTTTAGTCAATCAAGTGTCAACCCATATCAGGACGGGTCACAATTTTTTCATTTCGAAAACAGATGCAGTGTTAACACATCCCAGTTCGCATAATAGAAACCAGCAGCAGCTAAAGTCATTGCCATCATCAGTAAGATTGCAACTCGCCAAATAAAACGACCACTACGTGGAGTCAACTCCTTCTCACAGTCGTTACACATCATGATGAACTTATGCTGGTCTTCCAACTTAGCCTCATGCTCATTGACTACCTTATTACGACACGTTGCGATATAACGCAGTTTGCTCACCATATCGTGCGGTAGCCTTTCTTCACAGCTTGTTACAAGCTCATGCAATCCTTCGCCTTCGGCATGATATTGAAGCCTCAATAATTTCTCTATATTACGAGTTCTTGTCACCACTTTTTCAATATCGGTCATATTAGCCCTCCCACTCCACACTATAATTCTAGTCGAGCATTTCCCTATTCTTATACAAAATCACTGTTATTTACGAGAGAAAGAGACAATAAATAACAATGCTTTATCCCAAACTGGCCTCTAAATGTGATGTCTGCCGAAAAATAATCAGCTTGGCTTACAACAGTTCACGAATAACGGCTTGAAACACATATCCCTATTGCTTGAAAGATTAGAATAACCATCACGACTACATGGAGGTTACATGCCTAATTCACTCTTTTTTGCCATCTTTGCACTCGCCGGTCTAGCTGCTTGGGTATTTTTTGGTTTCTATCGAAAGCACTCACAAGGTGAAAATGCGCCAGAAAAGAAAGTGAACGTCACTGTGTTGGACAAACAATCCATCGACCTTCCTGATGCAGAACCTGGCCAAGAAGATCAAGAGTATTGGATTTACGTTCAACGTGGTGTGGTTGGTCCAAAACGAGAGTTCCAAGTCGGAATCCACTACTTCCACGCCCTGAACCCTGGCGACAAAGGTACCTTAACCTACCAAGGCGATAAGTTTTTACACTTTGCATTGAAGCGCTAAACATTAGGTACTTCAACTGTATCTTCTAAGCAATCCATCAGAAAGCCTTAGCACCCACCGCTAAGGCAATAACCAACGTGTTTTCTCTGACTTAGAGACCAACCAGCTCATCCATAACGCGCCAGCTCCGCTGATCACGATCCATAATGGAATAACCCAAGCAGGGTGTCCTTGGTACCAACCGAACTCTTTCATTGGCCATAAGAAAATCGGGTGCAGCAGATAAATACCTAAGCTGTGTTTACTGATAAAACCAACCACTTGATTGCTCTTCTCAGACAAGCCTTCACCATAGTAACGGCACACCATGAACACCATGCTCGCCGCTAATACGGTGTTCAACGTCTTGTAAGATAACCAACGCCCTACCGTGTATTCTTCTGCGACCAAACTTGCATCAACCACCATATAAACCGTGGTCAGTAACGCTAATCCACCAAGTAACACACTCACGCCGACAGTCATCTTGTTAAGTGGAACCATCTTATACAGCAGGTAACCCAACGGTAAGTACCCGGTGTACAACCACAACTCGTGACTCCAAGGGCCATCGATTTTCAATAAGAACAATAACGTTGTGAACAACCATACCGCCGTAAAGGCATAGACAGATCTATCACCGTACTTTCTGACCATGATCTGTAAAAAAGGAATCACAAAGTAGAGTGGGATGAAGTAATAGAAGAAACCAAGGTGATAGTACGTGTAGTGATGATAACTATTGAGCAAAACCTCCCAACTGACGTCCGCATCAAAACCCATTAGCGACCAACCTGATAGGTAGGTATAGAAAAGCGACCAAACAATGAATGGGATCAGTACCTTACCCAGACGGCGCTTGAGGTAGTATTTGGCGTCAAACGGGCGCTGATCACTCAGCATCAATGCACCAGAAATCAAGATGAACACAGGCACTGCCCAGCGGCTGAAACCATTCACCGTAATGGCAGTCAGCCACTCACCGAAAGGAATGGTGCTTAATTCATTACGATAAGGCGCCAAAACATGAATCGCGATAACAGCTATGGCCGCGACACATCGTGCTAAATCAAAAAAGAGAACTCGCTGCTTCATGTAAATGCCTGATTAATATTCAATCATTCAACTATAGCAATAAAAAAGCTGACCGGAATAAATACCAAGTCAGCTTAGTGTTAAAGAAGATACTTATCGCGAATTTAACTTATTCGACTCTAGGTTATCCGACTTAAGCTCATGCGGCTGAAGCTTATGCAGCTGAGATTTGCGGCACTTTAGGTAAACGCAGAGAGATCACCGTCGTTATCGCTAAGAATGCGAAGGATACCCACAGACACGCAGACAAACCGGCCATTTGGAATACCAAGCCCGACAATATCGTGCCAATCAAGCGACCCATCGCGTTTGCCATGTAGTAGAAACCGACATCAAGAGACACCCCATCGCCTTTCGCATAACTCACAATCAGGTATGAGTGAAGCGATGAATTCACCGCAAAGATGGCACCAAATACCATCAATCCACCGATGATAACTAGCTCTGGTTGCCAGCCAATTTGCACCGCATAAGCAATACCGGCAGTCACAATAGCCAATGCACCCGCCCACAACAGCGCGGCATGACCATCAGGCACCTTGCCTTGCGCTTTACCGGTAATCTTAGGCGCAATACCCTGCACAAAGCCGTATGCAATGGTCCAAGCTGCTAAGAAACCACCCACCCATGAGTGGTCCCAACCAAACACACTGCCTAGATAAATCGGCAAAGCAATCACAAACCACACATCACGAGCACCAAACAGGAACATACGCGCTGCAGATAGGATGTTGATGGATTCAGACTTAGAGAAGATCTGTTTGAACTTAGGTTTAGTTTTCGCTTTACCCATGTCCGCTTCTAAGCTCAACACACTGCCAACGAAGACCAATGCCAACACGGCTGCCATCGCAAGCACAGCGTATTGGAAGCCAATCGTTGAAAGCAGCAAACCACCAATAAAGAAGCCAGCCCCTTTAAGCGCATTCTTAGATCCGGTCAGAATCGCAATCCACTTATAAAGCGCGCCCTGTTGTTCATCAGGAACCAGAGTCTTAATCGAACTCTTGGCACTCATCTTATTGAGGTCTTTAGCGATACCAGACAAGGCTTGCGCCGCCATTACCCAAGGAATAGTCAGCATTGCCGTTGGTACCGCGAGCATACCCAATGCAATAACTTGCATCCCTAACCCGATGTTCATGGTCTTATTGAGGCCAAGACGCGCCCCTAACCAACCACCAATTAGGTTCGTCACCACACCAAAGAATTCATAAAAAAGGAACAGTGAGGCGATCTCTAACGAACTGTAGCCAAGGTCATAGAAATACAAGACCACCAGCATACGAAGTGCACCATCAGTAATGGTGAAGTTCCAGTAATTGAAGGTCACCAGCATGTATTGGCGAACGCTCTTACTTAGATTTGAAAACATAACGCTATCTCTGCAATCTAAACAAAAAGAGCTTTTAAAAGCTCTAATTCTTACTTTCCACTTAACTTATACTCAAAATAATTGGAGTGGCAGCTAGGCAACAAGCAAGTTCAGCCCTATGAGCATAGGTATTCTATGTGATTAGGGCGGCCGGCGATCCGGTGAACTTGTGTAGTTAACAACGCTGCTGGTTCAAGTATGAAGAGCTACGCAGAAGCTACGCCATTAATGTATTCAACCTGAATGGCTTTAGTGAATGCGCCCGGACGCAGTGCCTGCACCTCTTGAACAATCTTGTTCATGTCCCAGCTCTTCTCTAACAACAGGTGTGCAGCCAGCAAACCCGTACGGCCAGAACCGCCCATGCAGTGCATTGCTACCTTGCCGCCGTTATCCACGATTTGGTGTAAAACTGGACTAGTCGCCCGCCACTTCGCAGCAAAATCGGTACCCGGTGCACAATCGTCTTCAATTTCTATTTGGAACCATTGCATGCCTAGTGCTTGCGCTTTCTCGCCTAACTTTGAAACGTTCTTGCTCGACAGTTCTTCACTATCTAGCGCCGTCACAATCGCTTCCACGCCTTGCGCTTTAAGTTGCGCTAGAGATGCATCGAGGTCAGTGCCTTTAGTGCCTGGGCACGGAGTAAGCACTAACGCACCTGTTTTTAAATCTAGCTGCCATGTTGGGTGTGCTTGAGAATTCGTCATCGTCATTAATCTCTTAAAATTCTTTTGTATATAGACCGATACTCAAAATAATTGGAGTTGCAGCTAGGCAACCAGTAAGTTCAGCCCTATGAGCATAGGGGGTCTATGTGATTAGGGCGGCCGGCGCTCCGGTGAACTTACGCAGTTAACAACGCTTGCAGCTTCAAGTATGAAGAGTATTAAGCTAGGCCAACCGTACGTACTAGCTCAGCAGTACGTGTTGCGTAACCCATCTCGTTGTCGTACCAAGCGTAGATCTTAACCATGCGCTTACCGACTAGCATGGTTGATAGCGCATCTACGATCGTTGAGCGTTGGTCGCCTTTGTAATCGATAGAAACCAGGGGACGCTCTTCAAAGCCAAGAATGCCTTTCAGTTCATTCTCAGACGCTTCTTTCAGCATCGCGTTGACTTCTTCAGCTGTGGTGTCTTGCTTCACTTCGAAGATGATGTCGGTCAGAGAAGCGTTCGCTAGTGGTACACGAACCGCGTGGCCATTAATACGATTTTCAAGCTCCGGGAAAATCTCAACAATCGCTTTTGCACTGCCCGTTGTTGTCGGGATAAGACTCATGCCACATGCACGTGCACGGCGTAAGTCTTTATGGGGCGCATCAAGAATAGTTTGCGTATTGGTGAGATCGTGAATAGTGGTAAAGGCTGCGTTCTCGATGCCTAACTTCTCGTTAATCACCTTCACAACAGGCGCAAGACAGTTAGTCGTACAAGATGCCGCAGTCACAATCTTATGTACCGCTGGATCGAAGATAGCGTCATTCACACCGACAACGATGTTTGCAATGCCTTCTTCTTTCACTGGCGCCGATACAACAACACGCTTCACACCTTGCTCAAGGTATTTGTTTAGGAAAGATGCCTTACGGTGAACACCGGTCGCTTCAAGGACAACATCGCAACCAGACCAATCGATCGCATCGATATCGCGCTCTTGCGTAGTTCTAATGCGTTGGCCGTTGATGATCATCTCATCGCCTTCAACCGTGACTTCGTGGTTCCAGCGACCTTGAACCGAATCGAACTCAAGAAGGTGCGCCAGTGTTGCTGTATCGCCTGCTACATCGTTAATTTGAACAAACTCTAGCTCAGCCCAGTCGAATGCTGCGCGAAGTGCTAGACGGCCGATACGGCCAAAACCATTAATACCTACTTTGACTGTCATACTCTTTTCTCTCAGTTAATTGCCTTCATATTTGAAGTCGCAGTGTTGTTGACTATGCCTAGCTGCAATCTCAACGATTTTGGCAATAAATTTAAATGTATTTAAACGCAACATTGAGGGCGTGAAGTCATGGCTTCTAGGCGCTCAATATCCTGTTGGTATTCAGTTTTCAAACAGTTCGATGCTATAAGGTCATCAATTAACTTTAGCATCCAACCCGGTAAATCTTGTGACAGACGGTAGAACACCCACTGCCCTTGGCGAACGTCAGTTAAAATTCCGTTTGAACGCAACTGCGCAAGATGGCGGGAAATCTTTGGCTGACTTTCTTGTAATGCCTGAGTCAACTCACCAACAGATAGGCACTCTTGGCGCACAATCAACATTAAGCAACGCACTCGCGTTTCATCAGACAGTAATTTAAAAAATTGGTGAGGAAGCATAACTACATACTCATATATGGATATGCATATATATTAGTTATAAAAAAACGCACGTCAAGGCGTGCGTTTTCATTGTCATAAAAGTTTAACGAAAAATATCAGAGTTTGTTGGTAACAATATGGCTCCAACGTCGAGCTTCAGTGAGTTCTGTTTTCACTTGTTCCACGTTCAAACCTAGATCAGCACAGTGATCATCAATCTTTTGCCAATCAGCATGTTCGAAACTTTCTTCAAGCGCTAATAATGCGCCATATGGACCTTCTCTGCGCAGCAAGGCGACCTTAATACTTGTGCATAACGGTAATTGTTCAATTAAGTTCTCTAACGACAGATCGAGCAACGCATCAAGCAATGAGAACAAACCAATCATAAAGGCTTGTTCAGTATGCCCTTTAAATACTTGGTAACGAGACATCCGTTGGCAAAACTGCGCACGCTGCAAAGACAGGCCATACAGCTCTTTGGGCTTTTTATCAGAGACATAAGACGCTACTGCTAGCGAGACAAACATTTTCAATTTCTCTTGCCCTAAATAAACCAAGGCCTGACGAAATGAAGAGATGGTGACCTCAAGGCGGGGTGACATAGTGTTCACAAAGCGCAGAAGCTTATAGGATAAGGCAATATCTTTCGCGACGATGCTTTCAACACGTTGGAAGTCGACATCCGGCTTACAGACCTCTTGGAATAGCTCCATCGCTATCACTTGCTCTGGGCTAATATACTTAGTCTTTATGATTTCGGGCTTACTAAAGAAATAGCCTTGGAAAAACTTAAACCCTGCTTCTTTCGCTTGTTGGAACTCTTGTTCCGTTTCAACCCGCTCAGCAAGAAAACTATATTTCTTCCCTTCGTGCTTTTTGACTAACTCACACGCCGCATCCAACCCCATCTGCATGATATCAAGCTTAACAATATGCGTATATTGAAGGAAACGTTCCCACTCAGGTGTCGAAGTAAAGTCATCTAGGGCAATCATATACCCTGCTTGATAAAGCTCTTTGATTACCTCTAATAGCTCATCGGTCGGTTGGCAGGTTTCAAGAATCTCAACTACGACCTTATCTTTCGGTAAGCTCATTGGAAGACGACGAATCAAGCTTTGATACGGAAAATTAATGAAGCAGCGTGAAGATGGGATCGAAGGGTTAAGCCCAACGGACAAGAAGTTTTCAACGATCAGGCGATACGTTGCTCGATTAGACTCAATATGCGCGGGGTAGGCATTCCTATCACCGTCACGAAACAGCAGCTCATAACCAAGCGTGTTCTTGTTACGGTTTAAGATAGGTTGTCGAGCAACGTACGTAGCGGTCATTTATTGATAACTCTAATTGATTTAACTATAACTCTATTACTTTCATTAAGCTTTGGCAGCAGCCAGCAAAGCGCCGCAACCCATGAACATACCACCAAATATTTTATTTATCTTACCCATTATGCGATCTGAGCGAATAAAACGTCCCATTTGTGAAGCTAATGAGGTGTAACCCAACATAACCACGCTATCAATAAATACAGTGGTCACTCCAAGCACCAACAACTGCGGTGCTTGCGGTTGTGTCGGATCGATAAATTGCGGAAACAGAGCAACTAAGAACACGATAGATTTTGGGTTAGTCAAATTGATAAGCACTGCATTTCTGAGCAGCTTGCCACTCGATAGCGTTGATTTTTCTTCTGAAGCCACCAAGCTAGACTTATCACGCCACTTTTGAATGCCTAACCATAGAAGATAAACCACGCCCACCCATTTGATGATGGTAAATGCCAAGGCGGATTTTGCCACTAGTGCACCAATACCCGCTCCCACCAGCATAATATGAAATGCAAGACCGAGCTGTAAGCCAACGATCGACGCAAGTGACTTCTTGGTGCCATAGCTGAGCCCATTGCTGATTGAGTTAACGGTACCTGAGCCCGGTGCCAAACTAAACAAAATCGCCGTGACGACATAAGCAAGCCAAACATGAGTATCCATTTGCATTTCCTTACTAGTTCTTTAATCTAACAACATTAGTAGCGATGACGCTCTCACATGCATCAGTTCAGGTAATTTCCCATGGAAAACCACAGTGCCACCCTGTTTTCATACACGCAAGAACCTGAGTTCGAGCAAGCGATTAAACACCCGATCTCCACCCTTTGGCAACAACGAAAGGATGGTTATGTTACATCATCTGGTAAAAAAAGGTTGTACTGGTGTAGCTTAACTTCTCCGACACACACCAAAGCTATTGTTATTTCAAATGGTCGCATCGAGTGCTGCTTAAAATACCAAGAGCTCTTTTATGATTTCTATCAGCAAGGTTATGACGTTTATTCATTTGACCACCAAGGTCAAGGTCAGTCGGAACGTATGGTAACAGACTCTGACATTGGTCACATTCACGAGTTTGATGATTACGTATCAGATATGTCTGACATTATTGCCAGTTTTGATCTTAGCAAGTATTCCAATCGCTACCTGCTCGCACATTCGATGGGCAGTACAATCGCCACTCGCTACTTGCAAACTCATCCCAACCACCCGTTTGACAAAGTCACTCTGTGCGCTCCGATGTTTGGGATCAATACTGAATGGTACTTCAAGCCTATCGCAATGCTTGTTGGGCAAGCTCTCACCGCTTTCTATGCCAAGCCGACTTATGCCCCCGGGCAACAGGCGTATTACTCTAAGCCCTTCGAAAATAACTTATTAAGCCACAGTAAGGTGCGCTATCAGTGGTTCCGTTGCTTATATGACGGTTCCCCTTCTTTGCAGGTTGGCGGACCAAGTACTCGCTGGGTATGGCAAGGGTTAATGGCAGCCAAGCAGGCAATACAACAAACTCGTCAAATCAAGATCCCACTGCTATTGATTCAGGCAGGGGAAGAGAAGATTGTGAGTAACGATGCTCAAGTGAAGTTCATCAATAAGCTGAAAAAAACCAACTCTGATTGCCAGTTTAAGGTGATTGAGGGTTCTAAGCATGAGGTGCTGTTTGAGCAAGATGAATACCGTAATCACACACTGGATGCTATCAATCAGTTTTTTACCTAGATCGAATAAGCTAATAAGCTGAGTAACCGACCAAGAAGATAAGCGCTAAAGAGGAAGAGAAGTAAGTGAGCTTTGCCCTCTTTTCTTGCATGAAATTGGCATACAATTTCCACCTAGAGATATTGTGGTTAAAACGATGCTAGCGTTGGCTAGTATTGATATTTGCTAAGCATTTTGCAATGAGGGTTAAATGACTATTCCTGCACTTAAAGATTCCGTGAAAATTGTTGCTTCTGATTTAGATGGTACGCTTTTGGCTCCCAACCATCAGCTAAGCGACTTTACCAAACTAACGCTTAAGAAGTTACACGAGCAAGGTTACACCTTTATCTTCGCTACGGGTCGCCATCACGTCGACGTAGCAGGGATTCGTCAAATTGCAGGGATTCCGGCATACATGATCACGTCAAACGGTGCTCGCGTACACGACCAGAACGATCAACTGATGTATAGCCAGGACGTCCCTCAGAAATTAGTTCAACCGGTTATTGATATTGTTCGCCAAGATCCAAATATCTTTATTCATATGTACCAGAATGAAGATTGGCTACTCGACCGTGAAGACGAAATGCTCGCTAAGTTCCATAGTGAGTCTGGCTTTAGCTACAAGCGATTTGAAGCTGATAATGCCCCAAGCGACGGCATTGCTAAAGTCTTCTTCACACATCCAGAGCAAGACCACGAATATCTGGTCACGTTTGAGCAAAAGCTAAAAGGTGCGTTTGGAGACAAACTGAACATCGCCTTCTCAACACCTTGGTGTTTAGAAGTGATGGCCGCTGAAGTATCTAAAGGCCACGCCTTAGACGCTGTTGCGAAATCATTGAACCTGACACTGGATAACTGTGTTGCCTTTGGTGATGGCATGAATGACGCAGAGATGCTAGCGATGGCGGGTAAAGGTCTAATCATGGGCACATCACATGAAAAAGTGATGAAAGCTCTACCAGACAATGAAGTGATTGGCAGCAACGCAGACGACGCCGTTGCTCACTATCTAGAAAAGCACCTGCTCTAATCTCGTCTCGTCGAAGAGATCTGTATAAATAAAAAGGCAGCCACCTGGCTGCCTTTTTTGAACCTTACGTAAAAAGCTCTCTCTAACGCTATCGAGAACCCAGTACTTCTTTGCTTAATATTGCCTGCCACTCTTGTTCGGTAACCGGCATGATCGATAATCGGTTGCCCCGTTTAACCAGTGGCATTTCTGACAGTTCAGGCATGGCTTTAAGTGTTGCCAAAGGAATCAAGCGTTCAGTCACTCGCACAAACTCAACATCAACCATTATCCAGCGCGGATTATCGGGCGAAGACTTAGGGTCGTAGTAATCACTCTCTGGGTCGAACTGAAAGTGGTCTGGGTAGGCTTCTCTGGTTACTTTCGCGATCCCCGCCACGCCAACTTTTTTACATGATGAATGGTATATCATCACCAAGTCTCCAAGCTTGACGTCATCACGCATCATGTTTCGAGCCTGATAGTTGCGTACACCCTCCCAACAAGAGGTTTTTTGTACTCTCAGAGTCTGAATAGAAAAGGTGTCGGGTTCTGTTTTAAATAACCAATATGCCATAATAAATCCAATTAACGGTTGCTCCGAGGAAGATATAACATGAAGGTAATGAAAAACCCAGTGACATGGCTAGTCGCATTCACTCTACAAGGCTGTGTCACAGCGCCAGATGCTCCCCAAAAGCCAGAACTACCACCAGCAACCTTGGATGAGCCACTGAGCATTCAACCGCAAACCTTCATCATGCGTGGTCAGGTTGTGGTTGGCCATGAAAGCCGAACCTTCACCCCTTGCGGTAGCCAACAACAATACTGGTTAGACTTATCTCCAGAGTTAGCGCTAGAAGCACAAGGGCTCTCAACGAGACCTTACCAAGCTTTATATGGCGAGCTGATTGGTCACCTAACCGTACCGAGCCAAACCGGGTATAACGCAGATTTCACGGCACGTTTCGTGGTTGATCAAGTGAATATCCTAACCGCAGAAAACCCTAATCGTTGTGACCAACCACTGCGTTCAACACGAGTATTCGGTAATGAACCCTTCTGGTCAGCAACCTTCGATAAAGACCAGCTCAAATACACCAAGATGGGCGAACAGCCACAGCTCCTTGATATTGAATCGAGCCGCACCACACCAAGCAGTCGTGATTACCAATTAGAGGGTAAAACAGCACCAGGCAAACTCAACCTGACGAAGGAGAGCTGTAGCGACGGTATGAGTGATTCTATCTATGGATGGCATGCCAAGCTTAACCTCAATGACAGTAACTATAATGGCTGTGCAACGGTCTCTAACCAAGACTCAACGCTGGACTGGAGTGGGCTCTACTTCGCGAGCTCAACGCAGAACACTGGATTCTCTATCAACCTTGAGCTCAACGATGACCACAGCGCCATTACGACATACTCGTACAGCAATGGAGGCCCTTCTATTGTTGAGCAGGGCTTCTGGCAGCAACTGAACCAAAATCAGGTACAAGTGGTTATGACTCGCCACCAGCAACAGTATTTGATCTCTGAGCGCATCTTCACGCTCGATAACGGTAAGCTCGTCGCAGAAAAAGAGAAAGTGGGCAACGTGGTCTACCCGATTGCCAATGGCGGTCTGGTGCTATTCGAAGCCAAGAGTGCGCAAGCGCAAGCAAATACCACCACTAACGCTGATCTAACCGCAAAACAGGTGAACTCCAGTGATCAACTTGATCCAAAAGTCGACCAAGCGATCCGTGAGTATTTTAAGATCAACAACAGCTCACCTGACGATACCAAGTACCGCTGGTTAACCTACGACCTCAACGGTGATGGTAAGGAAGAGTTGTTTGCTCAACTCGATTGGTGTGGTTCAGGTGGCTGTACGTTGCTTATCTTTGAAAACCACCAAGACAACTGGCGATTCAATAGCCGAGTGACACTGGTTAAGGGCGATATACGCTTAGGTAAATCGCAAAGTCATGGCTGGCAGGATCTGATCTTCAATGTCAGTGGCGGCGGTGCTACACCTGCAAAACACACCCTGTCATACTCAGGTGTCAGCTACCCGCTAAACCCAAGTGTCGCTCCAGTTGCAGATGATGCTGATATCAGCGACGTGGTTTTGTTTGCTGATGGTATCTCACCCGCACAAAGTGGAGTAAAGCTGTAAACATGAGTAACCAACAAGCTTGCCCTGGTTGTGGCTTCACTCACCAGTGCGTTTGTCATCTAATACCGACGGTTGAAAGCCAAACTGATCTTGTACTATTGACTCATGAGAATGAGCTGTCGCGAGACACCAACACCGGAAAGCTGCTTCAGCAATCTCTTGAGCAGTGTCAGTCCTTGGTATGGCAAAGGAAAACACCACCAGCGGAGCTAATGGCACTGCTTGAAGATGAAACACGACAACCGTTTCTGTTATTCCCAAGTGATCAAAGCATCGAGTGCCAGCAAGCCGTGTCATCTGTAGCTGGAGACCGTAAGCCGTTATTCATCATCTTGGATGGCACATGGCAGGAAGCGAAGAAAATGCTCAACAAGAGCGCGTGGTTAAACACCATTCCTCAAATCCATCTCGATATCACGACTGAATCGTCATACACCTTACGCCGCAATCAAGACAGCGGGCACCTGTGTACCTGTGAAGTTGGCGTTGAGTTGCTAAAAACGTTAGGTGAAATCGAACCGGCTAAGTTGATTAACGATTACTACCAACACTACCTAAAGGTGTTTCAAGCGGATAAATGTGGTCATTCACTCAAATAGAGGAAGCCACGTAGAGGCTTGCGGTAAGTAACGTAAAACTGAAACAAAAAGGGTGAGCCATAAGCTCACCCTTTTTACATCTAACGTTAATCTATTGAACCGATCGGTGTTTCACGTGAAACCGACACTCTGGCTGCTCTTTGAAAGAAATTTAACTCGTTCGATTAGAACAAACGCTGAGGTTGACCAAAGTAGTAACCCTGCAGGTAATCGACACCCATATCCTCTGCGATTCGACACACCGGTTCATTATGTACGAACTCCGCAACTGTTTTAGCGTTCAGTATCTGGCACAAACTCACCAGTTGCTGAGCGATCTTGCGCTGTTTCTTATCTTTATCAATATTCCGAATTAAACTGCCATCAAGCTTTATGACTTGTGGTTCTAACTTCAATATCTCATCAATGTTCGAATAGCCGGAACCAAAGTCATCAACAATAATATTCACACCAAGGTCGCGGAAGTGATTACACACTTCGATCAAGCGACCGTAATCCTGAATTTGTTCGGTTTCCAACACCTCTAAACCAATACGCTGTGGATGACTGATTTTCTTGATGGCTTGCTCAAGATGAAGAATGGTTTTCTCATTGCTAAAATCTTGAGGCGCTAAGTTAATTGAGAATGAATCGGTTCGCTGACTCATAAAATCAAAGGTACGCGTTATCATCTGGCGACTCAGACGCGTATAGAGATGAGTTCCTTCTATGATTGGCAAGAACTTACCCGGCGCAATCAACTGACCGTCCTCTTCAATTCGAACCAAGCACTCATAGCTTTCTACCTGATGGCTGTGTGCCGAGACAATAGGTTGGGAACACGCCACAATATTCTGATTAAGCACCGCGCGACTGACACACGACAGCCAACCAAGCTGCTCTTGGCGATGCTTCTCCAATTGAATGAGCGTCTTGGCGCTCACTAGATGCTTGTTCTGACTCACGGCGCTGCGCCTAGCATCAATCGCCTTCAACAACAAATCATCAATCGAGGTCGTAGGGAAATCTCGACGGCTGGCTATGCCCGCACAGATGGATACCGACAGATAATCAATATCAGGCAACCCCGTTGGTTCAAAATTCACATGTTCCGTTTGGTCTGCAAATTCAGAAAAACGCTGATGAATATGTTCTTGCCCCACCCAGCTATCAAACACCACCGCCCACTCACCGATACCAATGCTATAGAGCTGACACCCCTCATCAAAGAACTGCCACAGCGCCTTTTGAAAATACTCGCTTAAATCATGCAGAAGCTTGTCACCGACTCGATAGCCATACTTCTCATTGATTTGGCCAAATGTCGTGACTTTCAAAGCCAACAAATGACTATCGGTACTCATTTTTGACAGTTTTTCACGCAGTACGCTTCGGTTAGGTAAACCTGTACGGCGATCAATTCGGTAGCTCGCGGTCAATGCGGTCGCTTGCTGTTGAATCTTACTCGCCATGCTGTTGTTCATGTCATCGACATCAAGCAGAGCATTTCGTATCAATGAAAACAGAGGGGAAATATTGGTCGCGGGTTGTGTCTCTAATGGCAATACCGCCTTGCCTTCACCTTCCCTAAGCGCAAGATAAGTGAGGCTATGATGCAAAATTCGTTGCTGGCCATTATCTTGATAGAGCTCTCCCATGCAGTACACGCCATAGGTGTCCGCTAATGCTTGGAAAACCTCAACCTCTTGGTTGCCATCAATGAAATCAATGCGAGAGGTACAGTTGTAGATAAAAAACTGTTCTGGTTTATGGGAAGCAATCTGTTGAACGCCCAATCGGATTTGCTCTAGGGTCAATGAAGGATGGTCATAACAAAACCGCACCTCATCACCAACTTGAAACGACCCACTGAATTCTATCTCTCCGCCCTCTGTCACCTTGAGCGGTAAGTGAGTGTTCTGGTCTTTGGGTTCACCAACCATCAAAGGGAAGTTATACAGTTGCTCAAAAGGGATTTCGAGACCGTCAGCGAGGTAACGATTATAGACTTCTCGGACAGGTATACCGTCCAATTCAGCTAGCCGATTATCTTGAGCGCCAGTCACTCGGAAGGTACGACCAATGGGGTTCCATTCGCAGTAATACCCCTTAGTAATTGCGAGTTCAACACTGTGCAGTGCTAACATGACATAGGCATTTTCATAGCAAATACCATCGAGCATCACCCATCGTCCATGCTCTGTAATGGTCGATGCACCGCCACAAACAGGTAATGAATATATCGACTGCTCAAACGCTGAAAATAGATCTTGATTATTTATCTGCAAGCGATCGGCGAAACAGATAATGCTTTGAGTATCAGCATTACATTCAAGCTGCTGCCACATCGCTTGGCTATCCCGTCGAGGCTGCTCGCTATATTCGACAACCCCACAAGTGTAAGACGTCGCCTCAAAGCGAGTAACAATAACATAGAGACCTTTATGCAGGATTACACCTTGGCTGATGTAGTGATTAGCACTACAACCAATCAATTTGGCGTTGGGGAAAGTCGATTGGATTACTTGGCAGGCAGCCAACACCGAATCTTTCTCGAAAGAAGAAAACACCTGAATCAGTAGATTGTCATGTGGATGAAAATCTATCTTTTCCAATTCACGCTGGGTGTACTTAATATCTTGTATCTGGAAAGAGGTCGATTGCATATTCACATTAATCGTTACGTTAATGATTTATTATTGTGCTTATTATAGATAAAGCTTGCACGGAATACTTACAATCGTCTGATAAATAATGTGACGCTAGTTAGACATCATTCATTCCACTAAAGAGCCATCATCTGTGCCCGTGCAGTGCTTTAAAAGCAAGTCACATTAGGACGTTGAGGGCTTTAACAACTAAAACAGTCGCTTAGGCTCACCAAAGTAATAACCTTGCAGATAATCGACACCCATTTGCTCTGCAATTTCACAAACCTGTTGGTTATGGACAAATTCGGCAACTGTTTTGGCGTTAAACACCTGACACAAGCGTACTAATTGAGAGGCTATATTCCTTTGCTTTGGGTCTTTGTCGATATTGCGAATCAAGCTACCGTCGAGCTTAATGATCTGCGGCTCAAGTTTAATGATCTCATCAATATTGGAATAACCAGAACCAAAGTCATCAACAATGATTCTCGCCCCAAGAGCACGGAAGTGATCACACACTTCTATCATGCGGCCATAATCTTTGATCTGTTCAGACTCGAGAACCTCTAGACCAAGTCTAGTGGGGTCGTTCATACCACTAATCGCTGACTCGAGAACCTCAAGCGTCTTATCGCTCAGTAAGTCCTGTGGGGATAGGTTGATTGAAAAAGAACTCTGCTTATTTGCCATGTAGCCAATGGTGTTTCGAATCATGTGCCGGCTAAGGCGAGTATAGAGATGCGTGTCAGCAATAATGGGTAAGAACTTACCAGGGAGTACAATGGTACCATCCGACTCCATGATTCTGACCAAGCACTCTTGGCCAATCATTTCGTGAGTACCAGACGCTACAATCGGCTGTGAGTAGGTGATAATGTTCTGATCTAAGATTGCGCGGCTTACACAGCTCAGCCAGCCTAGTTGTTCTTTACGATCTTCCTCACTCACCTGAATGTTTTTGGCATTAGTGATGTGAGTATTGTTCCGCACCCCGTAGCGTCGAGCTTCAATCGCTTTCAACAAGATCTCATCACCGCTATCAGCTAAGAAATCACAGCGACTAGCGAAACCACCACACAGAGAAACCGAAAGGTAGTCTATGTCGGTTAATCCATATGGCTCAAAATTAATATGCTCAATACCATCAGCAAACTCGACGAAACGTTGCTCTATCTTCACGCTATCGACACTCGCGTTAAAGATAATTGCCCACTCACCGACACCAATACTGAACAGTTCAACCTTTACCTTGGATTCCTTAGCCACACTAAGGTGCAATCGGTCGACAAAATGATTCGACAGATCAAGCAGTAATTGGTCACCCACTTGATAACCGTATTTTTCGTTAACTTGATGAAAATTAGTCAGCTTCAGCGTCAACAGATGTTCATTGAATAAAATCGTATTGAGGCGTTCCTTTAATACAATACGGTTAGGTAGCCCAGTGCGAGAGTCAATACGGTAGCTTTCAGTTAAGCGACGTGCTTGTTGATGGAGTTTGTTCTCCATCTGAGTGTTCATACTGTCGAGGTCTGCGACCGCATTTCTGACTAAGTTGAGTAGTGGCGATACCGTTGAGTCTCGCTTGAAATCTTCGCAACGAAACTCATTAATCTCGTCCGACTCTCTCATCGCAATATAGGTAAGGCTGTGATGCAGTATCTCTTGGCGATCGTCGTTGCGATATAGTTCTCCCATGCAGTATGCACCACACGCGTTTACTATCCCTTCAAATGGTTTGAGCTCAAGTTTACTGTCGATAAATTCTAGTCGAGATACACAGTTATAGATGATCACAGATTCAGGCTGATGCACGGCAAGCATCTCAGCGCCGTGACGCACTTTTTCTGCGGTCAAAGAAGGATGGTTATAACAAAATTGGGCCTCTTCGCCGACATGCCAAGGGCTATCAAACTCAATACTACCATCATCATTAATACGTAGAGGCGTCGAGATGCACTTCTTTCTGCCGAGCTCTCGATACAGAGGGAAGCTCATCAACTGACTAAAAGGGAGATCTTTACCATCAGCAAGGTAATGTTTGAACACCTCGATAGCCGGCTTGTCATTCAACGCATATAAACGCTTTCCAACTGCGTGTGTCACTCGCAATTTCATCCCAATAGGATTCCACTCAGAATACGCGTCCGACCAAACCTTTAAGCTAGGGTTAGTCAATGCAACCGCAACACAAGCATGTTGGTAGGTTTGCTCATTATGCATGATCCAACGGCCATATTCATTCTCGTGGCACAGCCCACCAGCAACTGGTAATGCGTAAGGTAGACTCTCAAAGGCGCTATAAATAGGATAGTCACGCCCTTCAACCTGATCGCACAAGCTGATAACCGTTTTGGTTTCT
Source organism: Vibrio sp. 10N.247.310.24 (assembly GCF_041467175.1). Classification (NCBI taxonomy): domain Bacteria; kingdom Pseudomonadati; phylum Pseudomonadota; class Gammaproteobacteria; order Vibrionales; family Vibrionaceae; genus Vibrio; species Vibrio sp. 10N.247.310.24. Next base: position 13,505 of record NZ_JBFSUD010000055.1, on the reverse strand, counting down.
TCTGTAAGGTTTAATTGAGAAGCGAGATCTTGGCTATCTTGATTGGGGTTTCCGGTAAACGTCTGAACTGTAGACGTTAAATGGGTATCGTTAAATTCACTGACGACGACTAAGGTACATTCATGCTTCAGGCTGTTATCACAGATAACATAACGGGCGCTCTGACCGATTAACGTCGCATGCCCTATGCGATTGAGGGCTGCATTGGCAATTCGACGAGCGATATCAGAGGACTGAGCAGAGAAAATTTGAATAAGGTACTGTTTGCTGTCACACCACTCTCGCTGATCAAATTGAGACTTAAATAACTCCTCAGTATTTGCGAGAAATGTAAATGTTTGCATGCCAACCCTTGTTCGAAATCGAGTGAAATGAGAACCCGCAACCACTGCTATGACTGAAATAAATCGATAAAAAGTAGTCGCCAATTATCCTAGCCTAAACAGGCATTGAATTGTGACTAATGTAACAATTCAATATCATAAATGCGACACAATAAGCTTACTACGGCCATTAAATTAATCGCATAAGATCACTAAGTTGCTCTATTTCAACATCAGGCAACACTGTTGCCTTCGGGGAATCATATAAATTGGAACCCGTATCATTAAACCAGCATGCTTGGAAACCATTTGTCTTAGCTCCATAGACATCGGTTCTAAGATGGTCACCAACATGGAGAATATTCTCAGCGTCACAATTTAGGTATTGCTGAGCTTTATCAAACATATCAGGGTAGGGTTTTGCTCTGCCGTCAGGACCGGCTTTAAGGATTAATTGGAAGTACTGCCCCAAGCCAATTTTATGTGGGTCGACATTGCCATTAGTAATCGCAACTAAAGGAATACGTTGGCTCAGCTCAGCCATCACTCGATGCGTTTCCTGTGGCACATCCACCTGATTACGCAGCCACAAGGCGTGTTCTATGCCTTCACGAGCCGCTTGTTCTGCTTGCTGCTGAGAATACCCCAGTTGTAACAAACCACGCTTAATCTGTGTTTCTCGCCACACGGTGACATCATGCTTTAACGCTGGGTTTTCAGAGGCGACTTGCTGTTTGATACCTTGCCACTCGTCTAACGAAAGAGAAGCAGACACAGGATGCTTTTGATAAAGCCACTGCGCCATCTCTTTCTCAACCTTCATGATCACAGGCCAGTTGTCGTACAAGGTATCATCCAAATCAAAGGTCATGGCTTTGATGGGCTTTAACCCTCGATAAATTCGCATAGTTAAACCTTTAATCTAATCTTTATTCTTCTTACGAGCTCTTGGATGAGCTTGGTCATAAGCTTGTGCTAAATGTTGGAAATCTAAGTGAGTGTACACTTGGGTTGTCGAGATGTTTTCATGCCCGAGCAACTCTTGAACCGCACGAAGGTTTTGGCTCGACTCCAGTACATGCGTTGCAAAGGAGTGACGCAGTTTATGCGGGCTAATATGACTGGCAACAGCCTGCTTCTTGCCCCACTCCTCCATACGCTTCTGAACACTGCGATGAGAAATACGAGTCCCGAGTTTAGAGACAAACAGAGCGGTTTCACCCGGCGAAGCTAGTGCACCACGAACTTTGAGCCATTTATCAACCCACTCTTTCGCTAAACCAGAAAAAGGCGCTTTGCGTTCTTTGTCGCCTTTACCAATCACTCGGATTTCGCCTTGTCGACCCAATACATCTTTAAGATTGATACCGACCAGCTCAGCCAAACGTAATCCAGCACCATACATCACTTCCATCATCGCTCGGTCGCGAATTGACAGTGGGTCGTCCTCATTCACATCAAGCAACTGACCGACTTCATCAACATCGAGGTTTTTAGGCAAAGGACGTTGTTTACGAGGTGCTGAAACCCCTTTGGCTGGATTGGCGGTCATTTCGCCACGCAAGACAAGGAAATCAAAGAAGCTGCGCAGTGACGATAAGCGAGTCGCAATACTGCTCGCTTTCATTCCTTCGCGCATGCCTTTACTTGCAAGTTGTCTTACCCACGCCGCATCGACTTGAGACCAATCCTTTAGTCCAAGAGTGACTAAATGAGCGGCCATGGTTTCAAGTTGTTGTTTGTAGTTACGTTGGGTGTGTAAGCTGAGTCCCTTCTCACTTCTAAGATATTCATAGAAGCGAGAGAGCGGCTTTTGAAGGCTATTAGGAAGAGGTATTTTGGGCTCTAGGCTCATTATTTATCTGCCAAGGTAAGGTGTCCGCCAAATGAGCGACAACAAGTGCTAAATGGCGTAAAAAGAGCGTGTCCATATGAGGCTGGAAGTGTCCGCCATCTTCACTAGAAAAAGCGAGTACACCCAGTGGAGATCGCTTAGCAAGGGGTAGCACTACATAAGAGCCTAGCTCTGGAACTGGATAATCACCAAACAAATCGTGTCTGTCTGCCTTTCTCAATCGCCCTAGATAAGCATCTTTGCCATTGAAATGGTTAAGTGAAAATTTCGAGTAACGCTCTTCATTCAGCTGATAAAAACCTAATTGTGAGAGAACTCGTACATGAGCCTTAAGCCCTAGTTCCAACGCTTTTTGTTCAACAGCCTTGATAACCTGAATGAAGTCACTGCATTTCAACACTTGAGTTTGCAGATCCATGAATTCATAGAAAGTTTTATCGTTATTCGCCGCTAGTGACATCAGGCCAGTGATCTCTTCTTCCAGCTCTTCGATTCTATGACGCTGACGTTTAAGCTGAATCTCAACCAGAGAAACAGCGCCCTGCTCAACATTATTAATAGCAAGGCGATCAACCAAATCTTTCCTGTTTTGAAAGAAATCTGGGTTATCACGTAAATATTCCGCAACCACCTCTGCAGTCAGAGTGTCGCCTTCAACGTAAGACAAAACCTATCCTTTATTTTTTATAAATCTATTTGTTATATCGTTATTAGCAAGAAAGCTGACCATCAAACACATGCGTTGCTGGGCCAGTCATCAACAGAGGTTTCCCAGGGCCTTGCCAGCTAATGTGTAAGTCACCACCAGGTAGACGAACCTTCACATTCTCAGCCAGTAAGCCTTGTGTTATACCAACAGCAACTGCACCACATGCGCCACTGCCACACGCCTGAGTTTCACCCGCACCACGTTCGTAGACGCGCAAGCGAACCTCTTCACGGTTAACCACTTGCATAAAGCCAGCATTAACACGCTCAGGAAAACGTTCGTGAGATTCAAGCAGCGGACCTAAGGTATCCACATCTGCTGTATCGACGTCATCAACTACGGTAACCACATGTGGGTTACCCATGCTAACAGCACCACAGAACAAGGTGTGTACATCCGTTCTTAGGATATACGTCTTTTCTGGCTGCTTCGCCTTAAATGGAATCTTGCCCGGTTCGAACTCAGGAATACCCATGTTGACAGTGATTAAATCATTGTCTTCAATCTTAAGAACCATTTTCCCTTTCTTGGTGCTCACGTTGATGCTGTACTTATTCGTTAAGCCTTTCATGCGAACGAATCGAGCAAAACAACGTGCACCATTGCCACACTGCTCAACTTCACTGCCATCTGCATTAAATATGCGATAATGGAAGTCAGTTTCAGGATCATAGGGAGCTTCAACTACAAGTAGCTGGTCAAAACCCACACCAGTGTGACGATCCGCCAAACGACGGATCAAATCTGGAGAAAAGAAAATATTTTGAGTAATGCAGTCCACGACCATGAAATCATTGCCCAAACCATGCATTTTAGAAAAGTGGAAGTGCATAACGCTTAAAATTACTCCGGAAGAATGTTTTCAAGTTCCCACAGACTCGTAAGCTCTTCACGCTGACGAACCAAATGAGTTTTATCGCCATCAACCATCACTTCTGCCGCACGCGAACGAGTGTTGTAGTTAGATGACATAGCGAAGCCATAAGCACCTGCTGAACGAACAGCCAATAAATCGCCCTCTTCAAGAACAAGGTCACGATCTTTACCTAGGAAGTCACCCGTTTCACATATAGGGCCAACTAAATCGTAAGTCACAGCTTCACCCTGACGCGGGCTAACTGGAACAATATCTTGCCAAGCTTGGTAAAGTGCAGGGCGCATCAGGTCGTTCATTGCCGCATCGATAATGGCAAAGTTCTTATGCTCTGTTGGCTTAAGGAACTCGACTTTTGTTAATAATACACCAGCGTTAGCCGCAATCGCTCTTCCTGGCTCGAAAATCAGCTCTAGATCAGAATGATTGTCTAGGCGAGCCAACAAGGCTTTCGCGTAGTCAGAGGGCTGTGGTGGTAATTCATCACGATAAACCACCCCCAAACCACCGCCAACATCAAGATGCTTGATGTTGATATCGTTAGCTCGTAGTTGATCGATCAACGCAAGCAAGCGATCAGTGGCATCGATGAAAGGTTCGATATCCGTTAACTGAGAGCCGATATGGCAATCAATACCATGGATAGACAAGTTATCGAGTGTTTTAGCAAACGCATAAACAGCAGGAGCACGATCGAAGGCGATACCAAACTTGTTATCACGCAGACCCGTAGAGATATAAGGGTGAGTATTGGCATCAACATCAGGGTTGATTCTCAGTGAAATCGGCGCTTTAACTCCAAGTTCACCGGCCACTTTATTCAGTCGCTCCAGTTCTGGCTCAGACTCTACATTGAAACATTTAATGTTCAACTCAAGCGCTCGCTTCATTTCTGCGGCTGTTTTGCCGACACCAGAGAAAACAACTTTCGCCGGATCGCCACCTGCAGCAACCACACGCTCTAGCTCACCACCAGAAACGATGTCAAAACCAGAACCCAAACGAGCTAAGGTATTCAACACGCCTAGATTCGAGTTAGCTTTAACGGCGTAACACACCAAATGCGGGTGCTCACCTACCGATGAGTCAAATGCGTTCCAGTGACGTTCTAATGTGGCACGAGAATATACATACAGCGGTGTACCATATTGCTCTGCTAGTTGTGAAAGTGCGACGTCCTCAGCCCAAAGCTGGCCATCTTCCTGATAGTTGAAGTAATCCAAAGTTCTTATCCCTTATAAATAACGATTTCTGCGTGTTTCACTTATTGTGATTGTTCAGTCTGTTGAACTTCATCAGGATCATACAAAGGACCCGTTTGACCACAACCAGAAAGTCCAATAACGGACACCATAAACAAAGCGGTAATTAGTTTTTTCATTTTGCACATCGTGATTATTAACTCAATGCCCCCTATAATCGCACCACACTCAGGAAAAGCAATAGGATAGAAAGGATGAACGAGACTGAATTTCATAAGCTGGTCGATATACAGATGCAAAACATCGAAGAAGCGATCGATGAATCAGAGGCAGATATTGATTATGAAGTGACTGGTAACGTAATGACGTTGGAGTTTGAAAACCGCAGCCAAATTATCATCAATCGCCAAGAACCAATGCGTGAGATCTGGTTAGCGTCTAAATCTGGCGGCTTTCACTTCAAGCTAGTTGACGACAAGTGGACATGTTCAAAGACGGGCATGGCGTTGTTTGAGATGGTCAAAGAAGAGTGCGAAAAGCACGCAGATGAAGAGATTAACTGGGCCTAATCATTTGTAAGCAAAACTAAAAAGGAGTGAATCAATCACTCCTTTTTTAATATCAATCAGTCTTGGTAAGATTAGATATTGACTATCTTTGAGCTCCGAGAAGCTAAAGTCGCATCGTTACGATATGGCACCACATAAGAGTTACCTTCTTCAGGGTGAACAATTTGGTAGTACTGAGGTAGGTTAAAGTTAATCAACTTAGACGACACCTTCGACTCATCTTTTACTGAAGTGTAGAAAGAATTCACGCTTGCGATCATCTCATCTTTTTCACCGCTGTACTGGTGATATACCTCAACCTGATTCGACTCGTCCAATACATAAATATTGAAACCTTTGTCGGTATCCTCAAAGAAAAATTGAATTAAACCTTCACTCGCAAAACCATCAACCACTTCTGGTAGCTGATACTCTTGCTCTTTATCGAGCATCAGTAAAGGTGAGCCCTTCAGCTTATTCGTCGAGATACTACGATAGAAATCGACCGAGTTTTCCAACATCTGTACCGATACACCACGACGTTCAAAGAACAGACCAAACATTTTGTTTGCCAGGCGAATAGCCTTAAATCGGCGGCGTTTCTCTGGCTCAATCGGTTTTAATCGCAAGTCGATACACTCGGCAAGCAGTTGATACACCATATTACGCATCACACCGCGTAGGTTTTTGCTGTAACAGAACACATCGACCGACTCTGGCGGCAACGCATCCTGGTGCATTTTACCCAGTACCGTCTTCAGCGCGTCCAACATCGCGGTTTCGCCTTGGAAATGAAGTGTACGAACTTCATGCCAAGAGTTCCGATAAACCAGATCAACACTACCGACTAAGCTCTTACCTTCTTCACCAAAACTGAAAATATCGGCATTCTTAAGATCCACTTTTAATGCGCGACCACTTAATTCAGACGTCGGGTCATTTTCAAAGTTGATGAACATCGCCAGTTGGCTTATCTCACACGGGCTCGCCAGTGCCTGCATACTCGGACGACGCTTACGCAAAGAGAAGGTATTACGTAGATCGCTCACCATTTGATAAAATTTATCGATATCAATATGAGCATCTCGAACCACAGAGTGCAAACGCGTCGACTCTGTAATTAGGCCATTAAAGAACGACCAAGCAACCAATTTACTCAAGTACTCATGGTGTTCAAGTGAAGGCTGACCGAGAATGCGATGTGCAATCAAAGGCTGTTTGTACAAGTACCAACCTGCTTTATTTGACTGACCCTGACGAACTTCGATAAAGCTCAAATCTGGCTCATGGAGATCCGGGGATATTTGTGGATTCAGTAGCGTCACTTTGCCTGGTAACACCTCAAACGCAGCATAAAGCTTACGTGCCAAGATACTGATATCTTGCGGGCTGATAGCTGAAGTGATGTCGTTGCGACGTGCAAATTGAATCAGATTACGATAGCTCAGCATCAAGGCATCAAGCAGCGCATGGTGTACCACTTTAACCTGCTCAACCTTCCAGTTACGGCGGTTGTCGAGCTCAGCAATGGTTTCATGTCCCCAGTTCCAAGATTTAGTCATCTCGGTTAAGGCTTCACGACGCCATGCGACAGAACCAATACCCGCATCTCGTGACAACTTCTCGTGGGTTTTAAGATAGAAGCAGCGTCTCACCAAATCCAATCGAGTATGGTCGTTGATACGTTCTAGGTAGCGAGTGACCTTTTCAAGCATCAGATAGTAGCTATCCATGCCATACAGATCAGGTTCATCTGCGAAGAAACGACGCTTGGTGTCAATACTAAGAAGCTGGGTGTTTGGGTATTCCCATGAATAAGCTTCTAACAGGATCGCCTTCAACACCGATTTATACGGTGAGTCGATACTCTTATAGAGCTGCCATAGGTTTGAACCAAAGTACTCTTCAGCAGGAATACTGTTTAGCTTGCCGAAATCGATCCACTGCGAGCAATCAAGATAACCATCGTTACATAAACCTTGGACATACTCGTCATAGCACTCCTCCATTTCTGGCGGGATGATTTGCCACAACAAACGCTGGCCAGCCAAACGAACGGCTGAGCGATAGAACTCATCAAGCAGTAGTAAGTGCTGTGAAGAACCACAGTTATCACCGGTCATCTCTTCAGAATGATTCGAGCGGAAACGCTCTTCATCCATCAAAAAGAAGTTCGCTTCAACCCCTAAGGTTTCAGCCCAATCAGTAATAAGCAGACATTTATTGGTCAGACTATCGCGAGATGCGCCATCCATATCTGGAGATACACACACCCAGATATCAAGATCACTTGAGGTACTTTGACCAATAGACGAAGTACTACCCATGGTGTACAAACCCAAGATTGCTGGTTCAGCGGCCTCGGTAAGTTTTCCGCCCAGAGTTAATTCAGTATCAGAGACAAATTGCTTTTGGAATTCATTAAGCGTGAAGCTACGAATTCCAAAAGGAACTTGTTGGTCATAATAACCAGGCATCATTGGATGATTGAAGTGAAGCAGCGCGGGGATAAGGTTAAAAACTCGCTGGCCCTGCACATTCATCAACGCCAACGCACGATCAATGCGCTGCTGATTTAGATTGTCTAATCGTTGAATCAAAGTTTGAGTGTAAGCCTGCAAGGTAAGTCCTTGGTTTGAGATTAAGTGTACTTCTGTTTAGTTACTGAACGAAAGCAGCAACAAAACGTGATCAATTTAACACTTTTACCCTTATCGGTAAAGCAAAGGACGCCGTCATACTTACGAATCCCTTGATGACTGAAAGTAAAACTCACGGCGCCGTAGTGTCCTCTTTATTGACTATTTCTAATAATAGCCCATGTTTCAAATGAGATACCAATCACACTATTTTGGTGAACTCATGAAATTCCCTCTGCTATCAAAGTATCGAATGATCAAACAGTAAGAATTTTCGCCTCACAATGGTAGGATTAGCCTATTACAGAACCTATATCGGAAACACCATGACAAATTCAGCACCAATCCGTATCGCGACCAGAAAAAGCCCTCTTGCCCTTTGGCAGGCATACTTTGTAAGGGATGCACTGCAAGCTGCTCACCCTGGTTTAGAGGTTGAGTTGGTAACTATGGTGACCAAAGGTGACATCATCCTAGACACGCCACTTGCTAAGGTAGGCGGTAAAGGGCTATTCGTTAAAGAACTTGAAGTAGCAATGCTAGAAGGTCGTGCTGATCTAGCGGTTCACTCAATGAAAGACGTACCGGTCGACTTCCCTGAAGGTCTAGGTCTAGTAACGATTTGTGAGCGCGAAGATCCTCGTGATGCTTTCGTATCAAATACTTACAACAACATCGATGAGTTACCACAAGGTGCTGTCGTAGGTACATGCAGCCTGCGTCGTCAATGTCAGTTGCTAGAATACCGCCCAGATCTCATCATCAAAGAACTGCGTGGCAACGTTGGTACTCGTCTAGGTAAACTCGATGATGGTCAATACGATGCTATCGTGCTGGCGGCAGCTGGCCTTAAGCGATTAGAGCTAGAAGAGCGTATCCGTAGCTTTATCGAACCTGAACAGTCTCTACCTGCTGTAGGGCAAGGCGCTGTTGGTATTGAGTGTCGTCTAGATGATGAACGTCTAATCAAGCTTCTTGAGCCACTGAACCACAAAGACACAGCCGATCGTGTGCTATGCGAACGTGCAATGAACCTAACTCTAGAAGGTGGTTGTCAGGTTCCTATCGGTAGCTACTCATTATTAGATGGCGATAATATCTGGCTACGTGCATTAGTAGGCGAACCAGATGGTTCTAAAATGGTTCGTGGTGAGATCTCTGGCCTTCGCAATGATGCAGAAGCACTTGGCGTTACTCTGGCAAATCAATTGCTGGATGATGGCGCGAGAGAAATCTTAACCAAGCTCTACGCTGACCAAGAATAACTATGACAGTGTTGGTGACTCGTCCCGGTTCAGAGGGACAATCGCTTTGCCAACAACTAGCGGATGAAGGGATTCAAGCAATCCATCATCCGCTTATTCGTATCGTTGATAATCCACACTCATCGGATTTAAGCACCCAGCTTAATAACAGCGATATCATTATTGCAGTCAGTCACCACGCCGTGACCGCTGCCCAAAACATCCTTTCGAAAACTTCATCTATTTGGCCAACTTCGCCGCTTTATCTTGGCGTTGGTCAAAAAACTGCGCACGTTTTAAGCAAAGTTAGTAAACAAAAAGTAAACTATCCCAAAGTGAGTGATAGTGAACATCTTCTCAAACTTACTGAACTTAATGGCGTAGATAATAAATCCATTTTGATACTGCGTGGAAATGGTGGGCGTGAGCTCATTAGAGATTCTCTACTCAATCGAGGTGCAAAAGTCTCTTATTGTGAGACCTACCGTAGAGAATATATTCCTATTAGCGACCACAATACCTATCAAACATGGATAAACAAAAAAACGTCCAAAGTTGTCATCACTAGTCAGGAACAATTGGAGTATCTCTGCTCAATTACCCCTGATGAGTATTTGGCTTGGCTTTCAACAAGACATTTATTTGTCCCAAGCCAGCGCATAGTAGAACGAGCACAACAACTCGGCTTCTCAAACGTGACCAATACTCACAGTGCTACGAACCAAATATTACTGGCTGCTCTCCGGCCCTAGCTAGAACAGGAAATAAGCATGACAAGCAAAAAAAATAATGAGCATATTGAACCTGAAAAGAAACAAGACACTCAGCCAGTAGTTGTTGAAAACGAAAAAGCTGACTCTACAGAGACAAAACAGCCTGAACAAAAACTTGATGCCTCTGCGTCAAATACCGCTCAAAATGAACAGCCTCAAGCTGAACATAAAGAGCAAATAGAGAGAGCAGAAAAGCAAGGTAAGCGCGGTGTAAAACTAGGCGCTATTGCGATCGCTATTTCAATTGTCTTCAGTAGCGGTATCGCCTTTCAAATGCAGCAAAAGAGCGCTGAGTACTCGGCTCAAATCGCTGCTCTTCAAGCACAACTGCAAAATACTCAATCTGCAGTAAATAAAGACCTACAAACCATCAAGCAAGAGACCATCCAAGAAGCATCACATGCGGTGGAGAAAACTCAAGTCGTGCAATCTCAGCAACAGAAGAGCATTCAAAGCCTACAGCTAGCGGTTGCTGATGTTAAAGGTCGCCGTCCAAATGACTGGTTGCTTGCTGAAGCTAATTACCTTGTGAAACTAGCAGGACGTAAACTGTTCCTAGAGCATGATGCCGTTAGTGCAACCAAACTAATGGAAAGCGCCGATCAACGTATCGCCGCACTGAATGACCCAAGCTTGGTCTCTCTTCGTCAATCAATGACCAATGACATTACTAAGCTTCGCACTATTCCTCTTATCGACCGTGATGGCTTAGTTCTACGCATCACAAGCCTACAACAACAAGTCGATACGCTGCCGCTTGCCAATGCGATTCTTCCAGAAGCTGCGGTTGTTGAGAAAAAAGCCGTATCGCAAGATATCAATGATTGGCAGAACAACCTGATGACGTCGATGAAAGATTTTTCAGAAAATTTCATCACATTCCGCAGTCGTGATGGTGAAGTTATTCCTCTACTCTCTCCTGAGCAACACTTTTACCTGCGTGAGAATATCAAGGGCAAACTAGAGACCGCAATTCGCGCTGTCTACAAAGAACAAGGTGATGTCTACAGTGCAGCACTACAAACAGCTAACGAATGGTCGAAGTCGTACCTAAACCAAGACAACAACTCAGTGATTGAGTTTGAGAAGGCAATTAAGCAGCTGAGCGAGCAGAATGTTTCTGTGAAATATCCTGTGAAACTTGAGTCTCAAAATGAGTTATCAGACGTGATACGTGAGCGCCTACGTCGTGAAGTAACCGTTATGACCGCGGAGGAAAAATAATGATTCGTTGGATTTTTCTTTTTCTCGTTCTAGGTGCTGGGTTAATTGTTGGTACTCAGTTCTCTGGTCAACAAGGCTACGTTCTGATCTCAATTGCGAATAAGACCATTGAGATGAGCGTGACAACACTGGTTATCTTTGTCATTGCTCTTCTAGCGGCTCTATTCGGCTTAGAGTACCTATTTAAAAAGCTTATGTACGCAAGCTCGACAACTTGGAACTGGTTCAGTGTTCGTAAACTAAAGCGCTCTCGTCGTTATACCAATGAAGGTATCATCAAGCTTCTTGAAGGTGACTGGAAAGGCGCAGAGAAGAAGGTAACTCGTTGGGCTAACCACCACGACATGCCGCTACTTTGTTATTTAGTCGCTTCTCAAGCTGCTCACGAACAAGGCAATACAAGTGAGCGTGATAAGTACATTGAGCTTGCTAGCCAACAAGAGGACTCTCTATTGGCCGTTGAGCTAACGAAAGCAAAACAACAGATCAGTGAGTCGAACTACGAAGCCGCATTCGATACACTTTCAACATTGAAAGGTTCGTACCCGAATAACACCGCCGTACTTGGCCTGCTAAAAGCCACTTACATGCAGCTTAAGCTGTGGCAGCCACTGTTAGAGCTAACGCCTAAGCTGGCTAAGAACAAGCTTCTTACACCTGATGAACAAGTTGAGCTGGAACAGAAAGCTCAATGTGGTTTGCTTCACGATGTGGCACAGCAGCAAGGTAGCGAAGGTTTAATCAGTCATTGGAATAAGCTTTCAAGAAAGCAAAAACAAAGCTCTCACCTTGTTTCTTGTTTTGTGAAGCAACTGATCGCTCGTAAAGCTGATTCAGAAGCCTTCACAGTGATTAAAGAAAACATTGCGAAGAGTGGTTCAAATGAGCTCTATATGTTGCTTCCTGAGCTAAATCTTGCCGATCACCACCCAGTAGTTGTGATGCTAGAGCGTGCTATCAGTAAAGATGGTGGCAATGCCGAAGCACACAGCGCATTGGCTCAATTCTACCTAAGAGAACAGAAGTGGGCAGAAGCACAAAGTCACTTTGAAAAAGCACTAGCACTTCGCTCAAATGTTTCAGATTACGGATACCTATCTGATGCCCTAGAGAAGCAAAACTTAACGAAAGCAGCTCACGAGGTTTCTCGTAAAGCACTCGCTCTCGTTCAACCAGCGTAATTCAAAACGACTCAAACTAAGCCGATGTCTAGCATCGGCTTTTTTGTATCTGTTATTTGCCCCTAGATAACTTCTACAACACCTATAAACCAAACTCATCGAACCCTACCCGTCCAACGCCACCAAACCTAGTGCACAAAAGTAACTATGAAATAGCGTAATAAAGCCTCCCAAACAAACGGAGAACGACACTAATTGTGTCTATATGTAGTTTTACGATTTTTATATACAAGCTCTTAGAAGAGGCTCGAGAGGTATGACGCCTGTAAGCTGAAGAGTAAAAGGAGCTCACTTTGAGAGAACACATTTAAAGATATTCACCAACAGACCGAAAGCCACGTTAAATCACGCTGAATTAGCAATTAAATGGCCATCAATATTCCAACTATAAAACGCTAAAGCCGGGGTTTCACGCAACTGCTTAATAGGTTCATCTATTAAGCAGTAGAGATATAGCAAGAGTTGCCGAACCAGCAAAACCTTGTGACTAGAGACGAGACATCTTTATCAACCAGTTCAAATTAGTAAGAAGTAAACCTCACTAAGACATTCTCTAAAGGTTAACCATTGAATCGATAGCCACAAATATCAACTAACGTAATCAAGCGCTTCTAGAAAGAGCAGGACTTTTATAATAAGTGTTGGAATATCAGAGCTCAAGCTCAACGGACAACGCTTCTACAAAACTCGAAGTTGAATAATAAGATTCATATGCCAGAAACGACGAAAGCCTAGTCGTCAGACTAGGCTTTCTAATATGTGCCGGAATAGCGTGAAGTGTAGGGTCTCGATGCCTTTACAGCACTCATACAATCTACAAGCAAAACTCTTTTCTTCAAATATAAAAAAGCCCTGCTATTTCTAGCAGGGCTTTTCTAATAAGTGGCGGAGTGGACGGGACTCGAACCCGCGACCCCCGGCGTGACAGGCCGG